>CALEBT010000025.1 GCA_937942875.1 uncultured Ignavibacterium sp.
TTTATCTTTCCATCCCTGATTAGCATCAGCAGTAAGAGGTTTATCGGTTACGGAGCGAATTGTTTCAATCATTTCCTTGTCATTTTCTTTTCCCATTTTCACCTTTAAAATCTTAAATTCTTCAGCTTCTTTAACTTTTTGGCGAACAATATCAGGTTTATCAATTCCTATTGTAAAAGTTGTATAGGGAGTTTTAGTTTTATCAAAGCCCCAGATTTTATACCATGGTTTACCGAGAAGTTTTCCAACTAAATCGTGAAGAGCAATATCAACAGAAGCTTTTGCTGCTGTATTTTTTTCATCAATTGAATCAACATAACTTAGAATTTTTTCTAATTCGAACGGATCATCAAATTGTTCAAGATTAACCTTTGATAAGAACTTACTTGCAGTTTCCTGTGATTCACCCAGATAAGGTGGCATTGATGCTTCGCCGTAACCTTTTATACCATCATATTCTATTTCGGTTAACATTACAGGTGTAGTTGTACGGGTACTTACTGCAACTGTAAAAGTATGTTTTAACTCTAAAGTATAAGGTTTGAATGATAATTTCATTTTAGTGCCTTTGTTCTTGATAATATTTTTTGCCAAAGCTTTTGAACTAAACCCACCTAATGAAGCAACTGTTAATATGGATGTGGCTTTTATAAAATTTCTTCTGTTTTGTTTCATAGCATTTATTTCGTTAAATATTCAACAAAGTAAAATTGGGAATAAAAATTCTCTCAGTTTTATCCAAACCTTTACAATTAACAAATCGTATTTTAATAATTCTCTGTTAACTTTCTTAATTCCATTGAATGAGAGTAGAACTCATCTAATGTCAATTCTTTCAAAAATACAAATCCATAAGCCGCTCGCAATCTTGGATGAGGATGTTTCAGGAAGAAATCTTTACCAAGACATCTTTTAATCGTTTGATATTGTTCAACCTGAATTTTTTGAGCAAGTCTTGAAAACGGACCGTCATATTCCCAACTTGGGAAACTTGCTGCTTTTTGAGAGCCATAACTATTTAAAAAGGTGTTTTCCATAATTGCCATTGAATTTAAACTTACCGGAATGAAAACATTGGCTTCTGCCGGATGATAACGATACCAAACGTTTCTATAACCCCAAACTTTAATATCTTTAATTCCGGTTTCCTGTTCATACAGTTTTAGAGCTTCAGAAGTAGCTTGTAATACTTTGTAATGTGTATCAGGACCACTTCCTTCTGGATCTAAAGCAACAGTAACAATAGTTGGTTTGATTTTTTTTAAGAGATTAAGTATTGGAATAACATCTCTTGTCATTTCAGGATTTTCTGTAAAAATATCACCCTGATAAAATCCAAGTCTCATATGGGTAACAGAGTCTGTTCCGAAACCGAAGAAAGCCCAAACAAGCTCTTCTTCAAATTCTCTCATCATTCCTTTTAGTTTCTGAACATGAGGTATATCCTTCTTCCCCGGATATTGTGTTTTGAAGTAGTTTATTAATTCATCAACTCTGTCTTCAAGATAGTTTATATTATCTTCTTCGTAAATCTCAATTAAGTTTCTCAGTAATCTTCTTGATACAGCTTCTTTTCTGATTGTGCGACTATGCTCTGCCAATCCATCAAGGTATAAATGTAAGTCTCTATCTTTACCATCTTTAAATTCAGGGTCGAAATATCGTTCTTTAAATCTTTCTCTGAAATCATTTAATTGTAAGAAAGACTTTAAATCTTCAAGTAAGCCTAACATATAAGAATTTGTAACCGCAGTAAAACCACTTGTCATTGTTACAAAGTGATGAAGGTTATTCGGGTCTCGCACAAGGTGATTAATATAAGGAAGATATCCAAGAGGAATATCATCGTGATGAGGACCAGTGTGCAGAATTACTTGATTTGTTACGTGTTCTAAACCTTTTTCAATTCTTTGAATTATTGAATCATAAATTTCCTGCCCAATTTGTTTTGGCGATAAACCGGTTTTTTGAAGAATATATTTCGTTAGTTTATTCGAATTATAATCTTCTTTTGTTAAATCCATTAAAGATTTTTTAGCATCAAGAACTAAATTTATTACAGCTCTCTCGATTGATTTTTGCGAAATTGGTTCTTCTTTTTTAACATCAACATATCTTCGTTCGATAAGTCTGAAAGCAGCACCATCGGTTAGGTAAAATCTTGCGTTCTTCAATCTTTGAAGAACAGTTGCCGGATATCTATTGGTCCTTTCACTCTGAATAGAGTCGCGAATAATATTTGCTTTTGCTTCACCTGCCGCAATAATAATTGCAGTTGCATCAGGATTATAAGTAATAGTTTCAAGACCAATTGTAATAACTAATCTTTTTTTCGCAATTTCAATTCCACCCAAATCAGTAGAAGCAGCAGCCTGAGTTTCATAATTAGTTGCAATTAATCTTGTTGTCGAGTAATGATCACTGCCCATTACGTTAAAACCGATGTGTCCATCCGGACCTATTCCACCTAAAAAGAAACCAATTCCACCAAGTTCTCTGATTTTTTTCTCATAGTCAGTACAAAACTGATCAACAATTTCGATAGTTTGCTTTTGTAATTTTTCCTGAGTTGTACTTGCATATCTTGTTCTTAGGGTTAAATCTACTACCTGATCTGGGAAAATTTCATCAAGTGAAAGGTTATTTGGTGTTGGGATTTCATTAATATTCATAAACAGAGCTTTTTTAGGATCTAGTCCCCAGTTACTGAAATAAAACTTTTGTATATAATAATAAAAACTATTGTGTTGATTTGTATCGATTGGATAAAATTCGTCAATTTGTACAAAACTAAAACTGGAAATCTCAGGTTTCTTTGAGAAATCTATCTCAACTTTCTTTAGTTCATTTTGCACTGATTCACTATCCCAATTTTTTAGAAAATGAGAAACCCATTTTATAAAATGCTCAGGAGTTTTACCTGTTGGCAGGGAGATAACCCCTCCTGGATTATTTTGCATCCATTCAATAAATCTTAAGGCTGTAAATTTTCCCAATTCGGGAAAGTTCGAAACCTGAATAACAGGAATTTTTTCAGTGGGTTTATAAATTAATTCTTTTCCGGAGAGATTCAGATAATATTGTTCTACTCTTGATAACATATTAGTTTCTTTGAAGTTGTTAATAAATTTTATTGTTGTTCCAAAAATAAAAATTATGTATCAATTATCATTAACAGAAGCATAAGTTCGTTTAACCTTATATTTGTAATACTAATTATAATCTTAAGGAAATAATGAGCGATTCAAAAAAAATATTTGATGAAATCAGTAAGCTAACAACAGAACAAAGGAATCCTAAATCGGTTAATATTGATAAACTTCCGACAATGGAAATTCTTAAAATTATTAATGAAGAAGATAAAACAATTCCTTTTGCTGTCGAAAAAGAAATACCATATATAGAACAAGCTGTTGAAATTGTTGTCCACGCATTAAAGAACGGTGGAAGATTGCTTTATTTTGGCGCAGGCACAAGTGGAAGATTAGGAGTAGTGGATGCTTCTGAATGTCCGCCCACTTTTGGAACTCCTTACGGACTGATTGACGGATTTATAGCCGGAGGAAAAGAAGCAATGTTCAGAGCACAAGAGGGTGCTGAAGATTTTGAAGATAACGGTGCCAGAGATGTTATTTCTGCTGGTGTAAATTCAAAAGATGTTGTATGTGGAATTGCTGCAAGCAGAAGAACTCCGTATGTTGTTGGTGCGGTTAAAAAAGCAAAAGAACTTGGAGCAAAAACTCTTTTTATTACTACAAATCCTCGTGAACATTTTAACATTAAAGAAGTAGATGTTGCTATCTGTCCTTATGTTGGTCCTGAAGTTATTATGGGTTCAACAAGAATGAAAAGTGGAACTGCCCAAAAACTTGTTTTAAATATGATTACTACAACTGTAATGGTCAGGTTAGGGAAAACTTACGAAAATATGATGATTGATTTGCAGATGACTAATAAAAAGTTAATCGAAAGAGCAAAAAGAATTGTTATGCTTATAACGGGAGTCACTTACGAAGAAGCCCAAGACTATCTGCAAAAAGCAAATTATCACGTTAAAAGTGCTCTTGTTATGATTAAAGCTAATGTTGATTTTCAGGAAGCACAAAAACTTCTTGAACAAGCAGATGGTTTTGTTCGCAGAGCCATTGAGATAAAATTAAGTCAGAAATAGATATTTGAATTTGACTGAATAAAAACAAAACATATTTACAATAATTCTTGAAAAAAACATTTTAATACATTAAATTTAGCTTCAGAAAATGAACATATAAACAATCAATCTTCAACCAAAAGAGGAGGTCGTAATGAAACGACTATTTACAATTCTAGGGTTCCTTTCTGTACTAATTTCAACACAAATGATGGCACAAACGCTTTTACAAAGAACCGCTTTAGTTCGTGATCCTTCACAACTTGAGCAAGGCTTTGGAAATATTATTGCAGGTGTTGATTTCGATGGTGATGGTTTACCAGAAATCTATGCTTGTAATACTAATTTTATTGATGGTCCTTATGAATTAATTCCACGATTATATAAATTCGAGTGGAATCCTACTTTGGCAAGATGGGATTCTGTTTGGGGCTATGTTTCTGACATCCCTCAACAAAATACCTGGCCTGCTCTCGCTTGGGGCGATTTAGACAAGGATGGTAAAGCAGAAATTTACTGGGGACCGATAAATAATTTGGATGCTACTTTAAATCCTAATCCACCAAGAGTAATTGTTTTCGAATATCCGGGTGATGGAAGTAATAATATGGGTGTTAGCGATGGCTTTGGTGGATTCTTACCAAATGCTAAAACCACTATTGTAAACGACAATATGTTCGAATTAAGACCGATTAGATTTATTATCGCAGATATTGATGGTGATAATAATGACGAGCTTATATTCGCTGATAGAAGAGCCTCAGGTGGAAACTATCACATTGGTGTTCTTTCTGTTAATACTATTCCTGATGATGGAAATGGTTTAGAGGTTTGGACAACTAAATTTTCTGGATTAGGTGATTTTGTTCTTGCTGGCACTGGAAATAAATGGGATTTAACTGTCGTGCCGCCATACATTGTTCTGTGGGGGAATGCTGGTGAAACTTACTTGATTAAATATAACCCAGCTCCTACCGGATATGTAGTCAATCCAGCTCAAAATACAGTTGCAAACAAATTAGGAAGTTTTAAAGGTTCTGTAGCGGTTAACTATAATGGTAATAAAGAAATGTTCGTTGGTTCCTGGTTTGCAGGTGCTAAAGCATTCTATATAAAGAAAGATGCAAATGCAGATTCACTACTTTCTTATGAGATCGGAGACTTTAATTCTTTTGACCAAAATCCTGCTACTGCATTAAGACTTAATGGTGCCGGTGCTGGTGATATTGATAACGATGGTAAATTAGATTTGGTATTTGGTTCAAGAGGCGGTACATCAGAGCCAAATGCAATGATTTTCAGATTAGAACATCAAGGTGGTGATTTAACAAATCCAGCTAATTATGTTGCAAGCGTTATTGATTCTGCTATAATTCCTGTTGGTGGCGATTATGATGTAGTTGTTTTAGCAAACGTAGATGGAGATCCAGCTCACGAAGTTATTTACACTCAAGGATATTCAAGAGCAAATCCTACAGATGAATTTGTCCCTATTGTTATTCTTGATGTTCAGTTTACTCCTGTTTCAGTTGAGAGAATTGAAGATTTTATTCCTGCAAATATTTATTTAGATCAGAATTATCCAAATCCTTTCAATCCTACAACTGTAATTAATTTTGGTGTTACTAAAGCCTCTAATGTTGATCTTAGAGTCTATGATATGCTGGGAAGAGAAGTTGCTGTTATAGTTGATAACCAATTTATGGAGGCAGGGAAATATTCATCTAAATTTGATGCTTCAAAGCTTTCGAGTGGAGTATATCTGTACAAACTAAAAGCAGGTGAATTTGAACTCACCAAAAAAATGCAACTGATTAAATAAATAATCAGATGTTTTTTAATAAGGGTTGTCGGAAGAATTAATTTTAGGGTTTTATCTTCTGACAGCCCTTTTCTTTTAATTTAATCTTTGTACTCGAATAAATAAATCTTAAGGCATTAATTACTTGCCAATGAGGTAAAAATGAAAAATAAAAACTACTCTTTAATTCTATTCTTAATCTTCACTTTAACCATAAATTTTAATTTATTTGCTGGCATTACCGGTAAAATAGCTGGGAAAGTTACTGATGCTGAAACGGGGGAAGCTTTAATCGGTATAAACGTTCTGATTGAAGGAACCAGCCTGGGTGCAGCTACCAATATTGATGGTAATTATGTAATAAATAATGTTGAACCTGGAACTTACACTCTTATTTTTTCTGGCGTTGGTTATCAGAAAAAAGTGGTAACTAACGTTAAAGTATCCAGTGATTTCACAACACGTATTGATATTCAGCTATCAACCGAAGCTATTGGATTAGAAACAATTGTAATCGAAGCTACTCGTCCTTTGGTAAGAAAGGATTTGACTTCATCACACACGGTTATTGATAATACTCAAATTGCTGCTCTGCCTGTTGAAAGTGTTGACCAGTTATTAGCACTTCAGGCAGGAATTACAAAAGGTGCTGGCGGAGAGCTTCATATAAGAGGAGGAAGATCCACTGAAATTGCTTATAATGTCAATGGCGTTTCATCAGTTAATCCTTATGATTATGGACGAACAGTTCAAATCTCAACTAATGCGATTCAGGAGCTTTCAGTTGTGAGCGGAACATTCAACGCTGAATATGGAAATGCTCTTAGTGGAATTGTCAATGCTATCACCAAAGAAGGAGGAACAAAATACATAGGTTCTTTATCATATTATACGGGTGATTATTTAAGCTCTCACAAAAATATTTTTATGAATATTGGCTCAATTAGTCCGGTAAATAATCAGGTTCTGGAAGGTACTTTAGGAGGTCCGATTCCATTAACTAATAACAATGTTTCGTTTTTCTTCTCCGGTAGATTTAATGATGATAAAGGATATTATTATGGGCAGAGACAACACACTATTTATGATTCTGTTTATAGAAATCCTAATAATCCTAATGATATAAAATTGTCATTGACTGGTGATAATGCTTACGTGCCAATGAATCCATCGAAGGATTTAAATCTGACTGGTAAGTTTACCTTTAAACCATTAACAACTCTAAAAATCAATTATGATATAGTATACTCTAACTCTAACTACAAATCCTATAACCACGAATTAAAGTACAATCCTGATGCAAACTACAACAGATATGAATGGGGACTGATAAATTCTTTAGAAATCAGACAAACAATTGGTGCTAACACTTTTTATTCTCTGAAAGGTGCTTATAATATTTATGATTTCAAAAGATATTTATTCCCTTTATTAGATGCTTCTGGTAAAGAAGTGAACTTTAAACCAGGTATGGATTTATCTAACTTAACTCCTGATCCAAGATATCAACCTTCTCATAAGAGTTTCAAACTTACTCCATATACGTTTTTATCTGGAGGAACTCTTAATGAACATTTTTATCAACGCTCATATTCCACTGAAATTAAATTTGATATAACAAGTCAGGTCTCTAACGAGCACGAGGTTAAATTTGGTTTGAGAGGTAAATATGATATTTTGGATTATCACTATTTCACTATTCTAAGGGATACAACAAATTATAAAAATCCTACAATTCCGCCTTTGAATTCTTTGTATCACGACCTTTACAGTAGAGAGCCATTTCAATTCTCTGGTTATATTCAAGACAAAATGGAATACACAAATATGATACTTAATGCAGGTCTTAGATTTGATTATCTCAATCCAAAAGCTAAGTATGCCCCTGATATCTTTAAACCTACATCAAATTTAGAGCAAGCGAAAGCAAAAAGTATTTTTAGTCCAAGATTAGGTATTTCTTTCCCAATCACTGATCAGGGAATAATTCACTTTTCCTATGGACATTTTTATCAACTTCCGCCTTTCAGATATCTTTATACAAATCCTGATTTCAAAAACACAGGAAGTACTCCAACTTATGGAAATGCGAATCTCAATCCGGAAAAGACAGTTACTTATGAAATGGGTCTGCAACAGCAACTTTCAGAAACTGTTGCTTTTAATGTAACTGGTTTTTATAAAGATGTTCGGGATTTATTGGCGCTTCAGGAAATCAGAATAAGTACAAGTGAAACATATTTTAAGTATGTGAATAAGGATTATGCAAATATTAAAGGAATAACATTTTCTTTGACCAAACGCAAATTGCCTGATGATTTATTTGGAGCATCTTTAGATTATACTTTTCAGTTTGCTGAAGGAAATGAAACAGGTTCATCTGCCTTCTTCCTCGATCTCTCATCAGGCAGACAAAGTGAAAAAATTCCTGTCCCACTAAACTGGGACCAAAACCATACTTTGAATGGGACAATTACTTTCGGCACTGCTAAAAATTGGACGTTAACTTTCGTAGGTTCAATCAGCACAGGGTTACCCTATACACCTGTTTTAATGGAGCAAAATATTTATCTGAGAAGCAATAGTGAAAGAAAACCACTATCAATGAACGTTGATTTACTTTTTGAAAAATCCTTCAATTTTGAAGTAGTTGTTGCAACGCTTTTTGTAAAAATATTTAACCTCTTTGATACACTTAATGAAAGATTTGTCTATGATGACACTGGTAGAGCAACTTATACTTTAGAATCAACAAAAGGTGGCCCACAGGAAACGAACAGATTATCACAAAGAATTCCTGGCTTAAAGTCGGCAGATGAATATTTTGTCCGACCAAATTATTATTCAGCACCGAGAGAAGTTCGACTCGGTTTATCATTAGAATTTTAAGTAGATGGAGCACATTATGTTAAAACTTAAATATCGAACATTTTATATTTTTCTTTTGATTCTTATTCCGGCGTTTGTCTTTGCTCAGGAGACAATTGAGCAAAGAAGACAAAGAGAGTATCAGACAGTAATTGATTATATAAAAACTAATCATCCAAATTATCCTGTAAATCCGACCCCTGAAAAAACTTATAAACTAAAATATGGCAGTAAAAGTAATCTGGCCAAAAAGTTTGCCTTTGAAGATAGAAAACGCTATCTAATGAACGGTAATAATGTAACCTGCGAAATCTGGAATTACGGAGGAATTGGACCCGGTTATCCCGGAGCAAATTTAAGAGAACTACTTGCAATGGTCTGGAAAGATGCAGCTTATATTTTCCAATTTACTCCTCTTGTTGCTGCTAAAGTTAAATCTGAAACTGGAGATACAGTTTTTATCGTTAGTGATGGTTTGTATGATTACGATCGATTAGGCTTAAGAGATAGAGATCCAGTTACAGGTTTATGGTGGACGTTTGAGCCTTTACCCGGTTATGCAGATCCCAATCAGGAATTTATGGCTTCAAATCCGGCATTTGATTCGGATAGAGATGGAAAGCCTGATAGCTGGCCAAGGGATTGGTATAATCCTACATTAGGGCAATATGTCTGGCCAGGGTACTTAAAACAAGGTGAAAACAACGCTGACCTCGAAGTTTACTGGGCAATGGATGATAGATTTAATCGTGAATTCAGGTATTTCCCTTTTCCTAATGATACTCTTCGCAGAGGATTAGGAGTTCAGATTGATGGACGAGCATTTCAATGGAGTAATTCTTTAGCCGCAAATGCTATTTTCTTTGTTTGGACTATTACAAATGTCAGTGAAAAAGATTTGGATTCAGTTGTATTTGGAATTTATGGTGATCCTGATATTGGTGGTGTTGATAACGATGATGATAATGGTTTTTTTATCCCACCTTATGGACCAGGGGTTCAGAATATTCCTGTTTATGCAAGAAGTATGGTTTATTTCTGGGATCCTGACATGACAGGTGATAGAGGAGTGAAACTTGGTTACCTTGGATGTAAATTTCTTGAAAGCCCCGGAAATCCGGATGATGGAATTGATAATGATGGTGATGGTATGATTGATGAACGGCAAGATGATGGAATTGATAACGATGGTGATTGGAATCCCGAAACTGATGATGTTGGTGTTGACGGGATTCCATTTACAGGCGATGAAGGTGAAGGTGACGGTATTCCTACACGAGGTAGAAGATTAGCAGATGGACGTCCTGATCCTCTCGCACCAGGTGAACCGAATTTTGAATATACAGACCTTGATGAAGCAGATCAAATTGGTCTGACAAGTTTTAATAGTGAATCCTGGGCTACAAGTCTTCTACTGGGTAATGATGCTGATATTTGGAATAGACTAACCCCCGGTAATTTTAGTGAAATTACAAACAATGAAGATATAGTGTTCATTTTTGGTTCTGGAAAAATTTCATTGAAGAAAGGCGAGACTAAAAGAATTTCGATGGCATTTTTGTTTGGAGAAAATTTACAAGATTTATTAGTCACCGCTGAAACAGTTCAGGACATTTATAATAAAAATTATCGCTTCTTCAGACCACCAGATTTGCCAACAGTTACCGCAATACCCGGTGATAAAAAAGTAACGCTTATCTGGGATACAAAAGCTGAAGAAAGTGTTGACCCTATTACAGGAAAAGATTTTGAAGGTTATGTTATTTATAGAAGTACACGCCCTGATTTTGCAGATATTCAGAAAATTACTGATGGTCGGGCTTCAAGCTTTCTTTATGAACCATTAAAGGACTTGAAAGGCTTTGATGCGAAATTTGATTTGAAAAATAATTGGAGAGGTTATCATCCGGTTGCCTATCAGGGCAGAGGAATTCATTATTATCTCGGTGATGATGTCGGATTAAGACATTATTTTGTTGATTCTAATAATGTTATAAATGGTCAGACTTATTACTATGCTGTAGTTGCTTATGATCACGGAGACTCTTTGGGAATTCCACCCACTGAAACAACAAAGAAAATTAATGTTGATCCAATTACATCTCAATTAACATTTGATGTAAATACTGTTCAGGTAATTCCTGGTCCGAGAGCATCAGGTTATGTTTATCCTGAAATTAAATCAAATGATCTCATACAGGAATCAGGTGTTGGAAATGGTGATGTAAAACCAGTTATTCTAAATGACCTTGTAACAATTGATGAGAATTATACTATTCAGTTTACTAATCAATATAAATTGAATGACACAACTACTGTGACAAGAAAGAATTATTCGGTAACTGGAGAAAAAATATTCTCAGAGAATGTAATATTATATGATGATAAATTTGCAAAACTTTCTCATCCTCATATAATTAATGATCAGAATCTGGTTGTAAAAGATAAAACCGGAAAGATATATTCTATCAATTCAGATTATATCATCAGCTTCGATAAAGGAACTATCCGTCGAACAAGTAATTCTGCTATTCCAAATAATTCTGAAGTAAACGTTTCTTACAAATACTATATGATTTATCAAAGTACAGCACTTGATGGAGAAGATGATAATCCGGTCTTTAATGGAGTAAAATTGTTTGTATCTGATTATCCCGGATTAAAATATGATAATAAGCGTTCGGCTTGGAGCAGAAGTGATTTAAAAATTCCGGTTTCTGTTGCTATTTCATCAATAGGTGCCGCAAACAGAAAAGTGCTATGGCCTGCTGATTACCTTATTACTTTTTCTGATAATTTCATAGATTCTGCAATGTATTTCAAACTTGGTCAACCGTTAAGAAAAATTGCTGTAAAATATAAAGTAGAGGAAATAACAAAAGGAGTACCGCAAAGAATTTTAACTGTTCTGAAGGAAAATCAGATTGTTGATACTGCCTGGTCGAGGGGGGATGAAATTATATTTTACAAACCAGGGTCAACAGGAGCATCAACTGATACTCTAACCTGGGGATTTATTGTTTCTCAAATGACAGCAAATGATTCTGTTAAACCTAAATCAGGTGATCAATTTTTCTTTTATACTCAAAGGCCTTTCAGTCCTTCAGACAGATTTAAATTGAGTACCCGTGCTCCAAAAGTTGATAATGAAATTGCAAAATCAAGATTAGATAATATTTATGTTGTTCCAAATCCCTATGTAGCCGCAAATGAGATAGAGCCTGGTAACAGACTTCCGGGGCAAAACAGAGGTGAAAGAAGAATCTATTTTGAAAATCTTCCGCCTCAATGCACAATAAGAATATTTACAATTGCAGGAGAATTAGTAACCACTCTTGAACATAATTCAGGAATGGATAATGGAAGGGAATTCTGGAATTTATTAAATCGGGATGGTTTCAGCGTCGCTTATGGTATATATATAGCACATATTGATGCTCCTGGAATAGGCGAAAAACTTTTAAAATTCGCTATAATAAAGTAATTGCAGAAGGAGTTTAACAATGAAAAAAATATTTTTATCAATTGTAATAGTAGTAACTTTTTTACAGTTTACTAACATATTCGCTCAGACATTAAAAACCGGAACAACTTCTGCACAGGTATTGAAATTAAATGTCGGTCCCAGAGCCATTGGAATGGGTGGTGCATATACTTCTGTGGCGAATGATATTCTTTCCACTTATTGGAATCCAAGCGGAACTGCAGAAATTAAATCCAATGAAGCATTTTTTAACCACACTGATATGTATTTAGATATAAAACACGACTATGCTGCTTTCGCAACAAATTTATCAGATTTCGGTACTGTAGGAGCATTTGTATCTGTGTTATCAATGGGAGAAATGCTTGTCAGAACTACCAGTCAACCAGAAGGCACAGGTGAATATTTTGATGCCGGTGCTCTGGTCATTGGTTTAAATTACTCCAGATTTCTAACAGAAAATTTCGCAATTGGTTTTAATGCAAAATACATCAACGAATCAATCTGGCATATGTCTGCTACAGGATTTGCAATTGATGTCGGTACTCTTTATAAAATTCAGGTATTGAATGAATTAAGGATAGCAGCCAGCATTTCCAACTTTGGAACTAAAATGCAACTTAGCGGAAGAGATATTACCAGAACAGTTCCTTCAGGCGGTGGAGGCAAAGATTTAGTGCCGGTTAATTATGAATTGGATAAATTTGACCTTCCGCTGATATTCAGATTTGGAATATCATCTGACTTATTGAAAACAGAGTCAAACAGATTAACATTAGCTTTTGATGCTGTTCATCCAAACGATCATAGTGAATTTATTAACTCTGGTTTTGAATATGCCTGGGAAGAAATAATTTTTATCCGTGCAGGATATAATTCTCTGTTTGAGGTAAATTCAGAAAAAGGTTTAACTCTTGGATTTGGACTAAATTACAGACTGATGGATGTAGTAAAAATAAAACTTGATTATGCTTATCAGGATTTTGGAAGACTTACAAGTCTGCACTATTTTTCTGTTGGACTGAGTTTTTAAGATACGGCTTAATATAACTTAAATTTGGGTGTCAGAGATTTTATCATACTGACACCCTTTTGATAATTAATTTTTTATTTCTCAACTAATCAATTTAATTAGTTACCTGATGAAGATATTTTTATATTTTATTATAACAGTAATTTCCCTTCAGGCACAGTCTTTCAGATTGAACAGACCTGTAAAAGATAATGTTGAAACAAATGGAAGTTATTTATTTGGAGAGCCACGTTATCAAGACCCTCAAAATGCTCACAGGGGAATTGATATTCTAATAAGATGGGACACAGTTAAATCTGCATCAGCAGGGATGGTACATTTTGTAGGTTACAATCCCAATGATACAATTGGTGGTTATGAACCTAATGGAGCTGGAAATTATGTCGTGATTAAAAGTCAGTGGCAGAGCCGCTGGATTTTTATCTATTATATGCATTTGCAAAAACCACTTGTAAATGTGAACGATTTAGTCTTAACAGGACAGCCAATTGCCATCTCAGGAAATACGGGTCGCTCTACAGGAGCACATCTACATTTTGAAATTCGTTTAGATTACCCTCAATCAACAAGTAGAAGAACTAAAAATCCAGAATTGTGGTGTGCTATTACTGGTATGGGAGCAATTTACGGGAGAGTTCCAAATGCACCTAACAGCACACGGGTAGATATTTTCCCTGACCCAAAACCTCGTCCACCTTATACAACTTTTAGCTATGCACTAACATATAATTTTAACGATCCATACATTGGCAGTGATGAAACTTATAATGAAAATTATGCTATTGGAGATGTTAAACCCGGAACATACACCATACGTTCATTAAATGGTGCTTATCTAAGAACAGTTTCAGTTGGTGCTGGACAGGTTGTAAACGCTGATGGATCAGTAAGTGTTCCCTTTGATTTAGAAATACCATCAGATTTCAGTCTTGAACAGAATTATCCAAATCCTTTTAATTCAACTACTGTTATTTCATTTAAGTTACAAGAATATGGTTATGTTCAGTTAAAAGTTTATGATTTACTTGGACGAGAAGTAGCAACAATTTTGGACGAGGAAAAACCAGCAGGAGAATTTCATCAGTTTTTTGATGCAAATGATTTATCTTCTGGTATTTATATCTATCAAATAAGTGTTACAACATCATCAGGAAAAAATTTTATTCAGAGTAAAAAAATGACTTTAATAAAATAAGAGGTAAAAAAATGGCTGAAACTTTAATTGGACATATTGAAATTCCAACTACTGATTTAGAAAAAGCAAAACAATTTTATTATAATGTTCTTGGATGGGACTTCAAACCTTTTGGTAACGGATATTTACTTTTCAATAATCATAAAGGAATTATGGCTGGATTAAGATTAGTTGAAAAAGTTAATACGGGAGAAACAACAGTTTTTCACGTAAATATACCTGATATAAATTCAATCTTAGAGAAAGTTAAAGAAAACGGCGGGGCAGTAAAACGAAATAAAACAACAATTCCTGCAATGGGCTACTACGCACTTTTTACTGATTTAGATGGAAATACAATCGGACTTTATCAGAGAGGGTGAAAAGTTAATCTATTCTTAATATAATGTTTATATTTTTCTTAGTTTGTCAATAGAAACATTTTATTAAATTGGCAAACACAGACAGAAGTAAATAACTTCCGCTTTGAGATTGAGCGAGCATCCTATTTAGGGGCTATCTAAAAAGTAATTATATAAATTAATAGACCGCAGATTTTGACAGATTTTAACGGATTAACACGAATAAATGGTACTTTTTAGACAGCCCCTACCTATGGAATGGGATAAGATTGGCTTTGTTGCCGGTAGTGGAAATTCAAACTCGCCAAAAGAATATTCATTCATTGATAACACATTAACAAAATCAGGAAAATATGCGTACAGACTAAAACAAATAGATACCGATGGAAGTTATGAATATTCAAAAGAAGTTGAAGTTGATTACTGGTCAGTAGATAAATTCTCGCTTGAGCAGAACTATCCCAACCCATTCAATCCATCTACGGACATAAGTTATCAGATACCAATAAGTGGAAGAGTTAGTTTGAAGGTATATGATATCTTAGGAAAAGAGATAGCGACGTTGGTTGATGAATATAAAGAAGCAGGCAGGTACAAAGTTGAGTTTCAGTCAACAGCAGGCAGTTGGCAGTTGGCAAATGGAGTTTATCTTTACAAGCTACAGTCTGGAGATTATGTAGAAGTAAAGAAGATGATAATAGCGAAGTAAAACAAATTAATGAAGTATTTAAAAAATTACCCCCTTTGTTAAAAACAGAGGGGGATTTTTTAGCCTCTAATTACATTATTTGTTACTAAGTAAAATTTGTATTAAACTCTTAAATATTTGGATAGATTTAGCTATTCAACAATTCTGTAACAATGCTTTATCTCAATTGCTTTTTGTAACATTGCTGTAACACTACAGTATTTTGTCTGAGAAAGCTCTATTGCTCTTTCAACTGCTTCACGGGCAATATTTTTACCATAAAAAACATATTCCAAATTGATTTTAGTGTAAACCTGTGGATGTTCTTCCTGCATCTCTGCTGATATATTAATTTCAAAATTATTTAATTGAACTTCTTTCTTTTCAAGAATAGTAACAACATCACTTGCAGTACAACCAGCTAATGCAAGCAGTAAAAGTTCTTTGGGTCTGATTGCAGCGTTGCTACCTCCAAAATTTTCGGGACCATCCATTGTTATCCAATGATTTGAATCTGTTTTCCCGATAAAAGTTATACCTTTTACTTGCTTTAAATATGCTTTCTTCAATGACATAAATTTTTCCTTTTTATTAGTTAGGATGAATTTTGTATAAAAAGGTTACAGACAATTTTAGTTATTCTCAGTTAATTTTATGATTGATTCTTCAATTATTTTTTTAGCAAGTTCAATATGCTTTTCTTCCTGCCAATAACTACCAATAGTTAAACGAAGTACCAATTGATTCTTAAACTTTGTATGAGAAATAAAAATTTTACCTGAAGAATTTATTAAATCAAGAAGTTTTTGGTTATAAAAATTCGATTCTTCAACAGAGGATATTGAATCTGATTTGAATTGAAAACATACTGTTGAAAAATGCACGGGAGCAATCAAAATTAAATTCTTATGATTTGATACCCAATCAGCAAATTTTCTCGCCCAAGTTATGTGATTCCTAATTTTTTCTTCAATTCCTGCAACACCAAGATTGCCAATTATAAACCACAACTTTAAAGCTCTGAATCTTCGCCCAAGTTGAAGCCCATAATCCATTAGATTATCAACTTCATCATCCTCCTGCGTTCTTAAATATTCAGGAATTAAAGAGAAAGCACTTTTAAGTACGCTTTTCTTTTTTGTAAGATAGATGCTGCAATCCATTGGTGTAAACATCCATTTGTGCGGATTAATAACCATTGAATCTGCGTTCTCCCAACCTTTAGTAATCCATTTCATTTCAGGTAAAATAGCTGCAACACCTGCATAAGCAGCATCAATATGAAGCCACAAGTCAAACTCTTTGCATAATTCAGATATTTTTTCCACAGGATCAATACTTGCAAATGAGGTTGTTCCAACAGTTGCAACAACACAGAATGGTCTCATACCTTGTTTAAAGTCTGATAAAATTTGTGTTCTTAATTGTTCAGTGTCCATTTCAAATTTATAATTGGTGTTAATTTTTCTAACATTCTCTTGACCAATACCAAGAGCAATTGCAGATTTTTCAACTGAAGAGTGTGCGTGTTCTGAACAATAGATTGATAATTTGGGTAAATCATTTCTGCCTGAAGTTCCTTTATCTCTGATTTCCAGATTCAATTGCTCACGCGCTGAAGCCAGAGCGTGAAAAGTGCTGATTGATGCTGTGTCATAAATAATTCCCCAGAAATTATCACTTATTCCAATCATTTTTTTCATCCATTTAATTGTAACTTCCTCCAGCTCTGTAACCACTGGGGAGGTTTTCCATATCATTCCATTAAGATTCAAAGCTGCGATAAGAAATTCTGCTAAAATACCAGCTTCGCATGATGTAGAATTAAAATAAGCCATAAAACCAGGGTGATTCCAATGAGTAATTCCTTTGAATAAAAAACTGTCAAAATCTTTGAGTAAATCTTGAATTGGTCTGCTTTCCGCCGGAGGTTCAGAATTTAACAATTTTTTAATTTCACTTGGTTCAGTACTTGATAAAACGGGATATTGTTCTATTTTTTTGAAATAATTGATAATCCAATCGGATATAATCCTCTGGTTTTTTCTGAATTCTGAGTTGTCCATAATATTTTACCCTACCATTGTATAGAAAACTATTTTCTTAATTTTCAAAATTATCTCTATTTTTCTGTATATGATAATTAAAATATTAGATGAATAAGTGCTAAAGAGGTTATTTTACTTTTTTGTGACAGTTTTAGTAATTCTGACCTATTCTTGCTATGAGCATTTCCCTCTCAAACAAGATATAAAAAGAACACAGAATAAGTTTTGGAATCAGGACAGTATCTTAGTAGAATTTCCTGAAGTAATCAAAAATAAAGTAGCTTTACTTGCGATGATTTATACTCATTGTCCGGATATATGTCCTATGACTACGCATAATATGAAATTAGTACAAGATATTCTAAGTGATAAAATAAAAGAAAAACTAAAATTAGTAGTTATCACTTTTGACCCTCAAAGAGATTCTCCTGCTGTATTAAAAGAGTATGCATTAGTTCGAGAGTATGACTTTAATAATTGGATATTTCTATCAGGAGATGAAATTAACACTAAAGAAGTTATGTTAAAATTTGACATTAAAGCAATTAAAACTGATTCATCTTATGATGAAAAAGGAAATCTTAGTTATTACATCACTCACACTGATAGATTAACTTTAATAGATGAGGAAGGATTCATAAGAAAAAAATACCAAGGAAGTGTGATTAATGTAGAAGAAGTAAAAAAAGATATTGAATATTTTTTAATGTAAGTTTAAAGATGATTTTTGCAATGAAAAGATTATATTTGTTCTCTAAAAAAAATGGAAAGAATTGATGATAAAAAAATCAACAGTTTGCCCTAATTGTAAAATGGTCGGTAAATTACATAAATCTCATTCGAAAAATAGAATTGAAAGAATTGTAAACCATTCTTATTTTCTTGGAACTTTCCGTTGTCAGAATTGTGGTTGGAGAGGAGTCTTATTTAGAAAAAACAGTCTGAATTTTAGTTTCTCTAGTGTTTTGAAAGCAGCTTTCATTTTTGCTGTTGTGTATTATATAGTCCTATATTTAATAAAAAATTATACGAATTAATTAGAAGGAATTATGAAATATTATTTTTTTATCTTATTTGCACTCTTCATATTTTACAATAACATAAATGCCCAGGATATTAGAATAGGATCTTCCCTTGATAACAGGTATAATCCTAGTGGTGGTTTTTATGATTACAGCGATCCAAGATATGTTAATATTATGGTAAATATATGGGGTTATGTTAGGTTCCCGGGTAAATATTATGTCCCTGAAAACTCAAAAGTATTGGATCTTCTCTCTTATGCCGGCGGACCTACTCCTGACGCTTTTTTGAATGATATTAGATTATATCGAGGAACTACCAACAACGAGGGACTAATAAAAATATTGGATTTTAATGATTTGATGAATAAAGAAAATCCAAATATAAAAAACTTAGATATTCCTTTGTTATTACCAGGGGATGTAATCTTAGTTCCGGGAGAGCCAAAGTTATATTTTCGTGATTATGTAGCAATATACACATCTATTACTTCTGTTTTAATTTCTTTAGCAATTTTAATTCTTAACATAGCAAAATAGATTTAGAGGTCGTTCAATGAATAATTATAATCAAGTTAGTCAAAATGGTCATGAAGTGAAACAAAACGAAATGAAAGATTATATAATTATTTTCTTTCAAAAAAAGTTTATCGTATTAGGGATATTTTTAGTTGCATTAGTTACTGCCATAGTCTATTCTTTAATAGCTATAAATTATTATACAGCTTCTGGTTCAATTAAAGTTTCTATTCCAAAGTCTAATCCGATTTCAGGCCCGTTATTTGAGCAATTTCAGGAATTTGGAAGTGATAGATATATTGCAAATGAAATTGAGGTTCTAAAAAGTCGTTCAATAGCTGAAATTGCTGCAAAAACTATTATTGATACTTTTAATACAAAAAATAATTCGGAATTATTTTATTTATTTTTATCTGATCACGAAAATCCAGCTGAAGGATTGAAACGTTTTGAAAGTATAGTCAAGATTCTGCAAAAAACAATTGAAATTGAACAAAAACGTGGATTGGATATAATAATATTTAAGGCTGACTCACCATCTCCCTATGAAGCATCTTTAATTGTTAACGCATATATTAACGCATATTACACATATAATCTTAAAATGAGCCGGCAACGTTATACTCTAGCTAAAGATTTTCTTGAGAGACAAAGACAGGATAAAGCAGTTAGATTAAAAGAATCTGAGAATGCCGTCAGTGAATTTCAACAAAGAAATAATGTAGTAGTTTTAGATGAACAAGCCAGAACTTTAGTTGAGCAGATCTCTCAATTAGAAGCGCAAATGAATGCAGCAGATATCGAAGCTAAATCAAAACAACAATCTTTAAACGAGTTTAAGGCAAGATTAGAACAAAAAGATAGAGATGTGGCTAAATATATCGATAAAATTTCTACAGAACCCTATATAAAAGCATTACAAGAGCAGATTGCTAAGTTAGAGGTACAAAAAGAACTTGTAGTCTCTTCTCTCGGACTTTCTAACCCTAATAACGATATTTCGGTTCAGAATTACAACAGGACAATAAAAGACTTAAAAAATAAGCTTAATGAGCAAATGATTATTCTTGAAAAAGGTATTTTAGCTTACACACCTGATGATATAAGGCAATTATCAATAGATATACTGAAACTCGACTTAGAAATTAGATCCTCTCAAGCAAAAGCAGAAGAACTTCGAAAAGCCGTTAGAAATTATGAATCCAAATTTAATAAGTTACCAGTTCAGTCTATCGAGTTTGCAAGATTAGAAAGAGATAGACTGAGTAATGAAAAATTGTATACCTTACTAGAAGAAAAATATCAAGAATCTCTTATTGCAGAGCAATCTATACCTTCAAATGTTGAGATTATTGACGAAGCAAGAGTTCCTTTAATCCCATCAAAACCGAATAGAACCTTAATTATAATTATTGGATTTGTTGTTGGAATCGGATTTGCTGCAGGTTATATATTTTTAGTCAAATACTTTGATGTTACGATCAGAACTCCTGAAGATATCAGAAATAAAGGTGCAAATGTTATATCTTGGATTCCGAAAATAGAAGATTTTATTGAGTCAGATATGAGTGAATTAGAGCATGAAATCATAGTGGCTTCTTTACCTGATTCAGTTCCAGCTGAAGCCTTTAATAGTACAAAAACTAAAATACAATATACTCGTTTATCAGAATCCCCAATTAAAGCTATTTTAATTACGAGTCCAACTCCCAAAGATGGAAAAACTTTCATATGCTCTAACTTAGCTGCTACCTACGGACTTTCCGGTGAAAGGGTAGTAGCTGTTGATTTAGATTTAAGACGTCCACGTTTGCACGAATCTTTTAATCTTGAGAAGAAAAAAGGTGTTACTGATTATTTGTTTAATATGGCAAGTTTTGAACAAATCATTCAGACTACACAATTTAAAGGATTGGATTTTATATCTGCAGGATCTAAAATTCCCAATCCTGCTGAAGTAATTTCCTCATCAGCATTAAAAGAAATGTTGGAAAATCTAAAAAATCAATATGATTATGTTTTTATAGATTCTCCACCGATTATTGCAGTATCAGATGCAGCTGTGCTATCTCAACTTAGTGATATAACTATATTAGTTGCTTCTGTTAATCAGACAAGAACTGATTTATTAGAAGAAGCAATTAAGACTTTAAATTCTATTAAAGGCAATTATTTTGGAGTGATTCTTAACAGATTTGAATCTACTAACGGTTACGGCTCGTATTATAAATACTACTATTATTATTATTCTTCCGCAAAACCAAAAAAATCAAAGAAAAGTCAGGCTAATTCAGAAGTTATAACGTAATTATTTTGTATTATTAAATCAGATTGGGTTATCCGTCTGAAATATCTTTAGCATTGGGAAAATTTTCCAAACATTACGAAAATTTTCCCGTTGCGTCTTTTTTACTACCATCCGATCAAAAGCTTAAAATTAAACTTATTTATTGGTTTGCCAGAACAGCAGATGATATTGCTGATGAGGGACATATTGCTGCTGAGAAAAGAATTGATCTTCTAAACCAATTCCAAGGCGAATTTCTGAAATCATTGAATCACTCATCAGAGATTAGTTATATGAATCAGCTTGGAAAAGTCGTAATTTCTGACAAACTCTCACCTGAACTTTTCTTAAAACTGCTAAGTGCATTTAAACAGGATGTAACAAAGAATAGATATTTTAATTTTGAAGAAATATTAAATTACTGTAATCGCTCAGCTAATCCTGTCGGAAGATTAGTGCTTGAATTATTTAAATATAGTAATGAAGAATTGATGAATTATTCGGATAAAATTTGTACTTCACTTCAGTTGATAAATTTTATTCAGGATACTCAAATAGATTTAAAGAAAAACAGATTATACTATCCACTCAGTGAGTTTCAAGATTTTCAAATTACAGAACAGGATTTTTTCAAATTGAATTTTAATCCTTCAATGAGGGAGTATATTAAATTTAATGTTAATAGAGCCCAAGATTTAATGAACCAAGGTAAACCTCTGTTGAATTTCTTAAAAGGAAGACTGGCTATCGAAATTAAGTGGACGATTCTTGGTGGTGAGGAAATATTAAAGAAAATTAAAAAAGCTGATTTCAATGTAATGACAGTTAGACCAACGATTTCTAAATTTGATTATTCAAAAATTTTCATTAGAAGTCTATTAAGGTTATGATAAATTCAGCAAAAGAGATCTCTAAACAAAGTAAAAGCAGTTTTTATTATGCTTTCAATCTTTTACCAAAAGATAAACGTGATGCAATGAATATTGTCTATGCCTTTTGTAGAAAAACTGATGATATTGTCGATAATGATGACTCGAATGAAATAAAATTACATAATCTTAATCTTTGGAAGGAAGAATTTGATAAATCCTTAAATGGCAAAAGTAATAATCAGTTATTGAAAAGTCTTTCAAAAGTAATTTACGATTTTAAGATACCAATTGAACCTTTCTTCGATTTGCTTAAAGGTATGGAAATGGACATAAGCATTTGCAGATATGAAAATTTTGAATCTCTGAAAGAATATTGTTACAGAGTTGCCTCGACTGTTGGATTGATGAGTATTGAAATATTTGGTTATAAAAATAAGAGTACGAAAGATTTTGCAATCAATCTTGGTATTGCTTTACAATTAACTAATATCCTCAGGGATATCAGGAAAGATGCCGAAAGTAATAGAATTTATATTCCACTTGATGAATTGAAAAAGTTTTCTTATTCAGAAGATGACTTAATCAGTAAAAAATACAATAATAATTTTATTGAGCTAATGAAATTCCAGACTGAGAGAGCTGAGCATTACTTCAGTATGGCCACTTCGTCACTTTCAAAGGAAGATAAAAAAAATATGTTCCCAGCAAGAGCAATGCATAGTGTTTATCACAGGTTGCTCAAAAAAATAATAATTAATTATTATGATGTATTGAATAAAAATATCAGAGTTAACAACTTTGAAAAATTTTATCTTGCCTTATTAGTTTGGGTAAAAAATAAATTGATTTTTATATGAAAAAAGTTCTGGTGATTGGTGGCGGATTATCAGGTCTGTCTGCAGCAGCCTATCTTTCTCATAATAATTTTGAAGTGACAATAATAGAATCGACTTCTAAACTTGGCGGTAAAACTCATTCAATTCAGGAAAGGGATTCAAAAATTGAAATTGATAACGGTCAGCATATTTTACTTGGTTGTTACTTTGAAACTTTAAATTTCTTAAAGTTAATATCGGCTAAAGATTCTATTAAAGTTCAGGAACAATTTTTCATTAATTATCTTTTACCAAACTTTCAATTATTTAAACTCAGAGCAGGTAACTTTTTTTATCCATTTAATTTATTATATGGTTTATATTTGTTCCCATTGCTTTCGATTAGAGACAAAGCTTCTTTATTAAAATTACTTATTAAAATAAAATTTATGGATTCTCAATCTGTGGGTCAGTTGACAGTCAAAGAGTGGTTGGAGAAAGAGAATCAAACACAAAATTCATTTAAATTATTCTGGGAAGTTATTTGTGTCGGAGCTCTAAATATCTCTACTAATATTGCTTCTGCCAAATTATTCTGTGAAGTACTTAAACAAATATTTTGGACAGGTGGTGATTCATATAAAATTATTTTACCTTCAAACTCACTGAATAAAACTTTTATAGTTCCTGCCGAATCTTTTTTAATAAGAAATAATGTAAAAATTTGTAAATCAGAGAAATGCGAAAAGATTTTCATTGAAGACAGTAAAGTATTTGAGATTAAAACGAATAAAAGAATATTTAAAGATTTTGATTACTGTTTGGCGGCTGTTCCTTTTTACTCACTCAAATCTTTTGGAATCATTGACACAGATGATTTAGATATTTCTTATTCGGCTGTTCTTAATATTTATCTATGGCTGAATAATAATCCTTTATCAGAACCATTTTACGCTATCGTCAATTCTCCGATACACTGGATTTTTAATAAAGGTGATTTTATAAATATTACTATTAGCAATGCAAATAATCTGGTTGATAAATCAAAAAGTGCAATTGAAAAAATAATTTTAGTTGAAATTGATAAATTTATTCCTTCATTATCAAAAGAAGTAAGAAAAATTGTGATTATCAAAGAAAAAAAAGCGACTTTTATTCCATCAAATAATATTCTTGAGAAAAGATTAAAGTCTAAAACGAAGTTCAGCAATTTATTTTTGGCAGGTGACTGGACTGACACAAAATTGCCATCTACAATTGAAGGTGCAATTAAAAGTGGAAGAATTGCCGCTGAAGAAATTATAAATCATCATTTTAACAATAATTGAGACGTGAATAAAAAAGCACAATATTATATTGAAAAGCTCGACTTAAAAAAACATCCGGAAGGTGGATATTTTAAGGAAATCTATCGTTCAAATGAGCATTTTATTGTTCCTGATTATTCTTTTAAGAAGAAAGAACGAAATTATTCCACTTCTATTTATTTCCTGTTAGAAGGTAAGGATAAGTCATGTTTTCATAAATTAAACTCTGATGAAATATGGCATTTTTATGATGGATCAGACATCAGAATAATTATAATTGATAGTTCAGGTAATCTTTCCGAAACTTTGCTTGGTAAAGAAAATGGAGAATTTCAATTCACAATCAAAAAAAACTCCTGGTTTGCAGCAGAATTGGTGAATAAAGACTCGTTTGCACTTATTGGTTGTACTGTTTCTCCAGGTTTTGATTTTGAAGATTTCATCCTTGGGAAAAGGGAGGAATTAATAAATTTATTCCCTCAGCACGAGCAAATTATTAAAAAATTCACCAGAATTAATTAAATTTATGTACGAAAATTTACCTTAATTGATATTTTTAATGAATTTATGTTTATTAAGTTATTAAATTAAAATTATATGAATTTTTCACTTATTATTCCAAAATATTGGAGTCATATCGAATCAACATCTACTATTTTTTAGTATAATATTTTGCTAGGTGTTCCTTATCAGAAAAAAAGACAAAAAGCTTTCAGTTAGAGATTTAATACAAATCCTGGTAGGATCTGTTATTATTTTTTATTCAGGTTTAAACCTTGGCTTTACGTCAAACCAATATACTCAACCTGATAAAAAACTTTGGACAGATATGTTGTACTTGTTTATTGAGCAACAGACTGATAACAATTCAACGATTGGTTTCCATCAGTTAGATAAATTACAAGCGAACATTGAGCCTGAGAGTCAAGATTTAATTCTTGTTACTGAGGGTAATCAAAATAAAAATTCCCATAACTATTTATTCTCTCCTGATACTATCGATGTTGACTCTTCATTTGTCTTAATTGATGATACCACAAATATTCCAATCATTGATTCAACTCCTGTGAAAGTTAATAAAGATTCATTAAGATTACTCGAATGGTCAAGAGACTCAACCGCTCGAGTTGAATATTTTCGTTATCAGCGTGAAGATTTTCCGGTTGTTAGATTAAAAGAGAAAAAATTTTCAAAATTCTTTGTTGAACCTTCACCAACTTTGAAACAAAGAAAAATTACAATTGACTCTACAGGTAAGTTTGTTGAAATACGGGAAATCATTGGTGGCACGGATAGCAAAATTATTTTGAGGATGCCCATTGAAGAATACATTGCTGAACGACTAAAAATTGAGGAAAGGAAAAATTGGGAATCACTTGGATATGCCTATGAATTAAAGGAAACTAAATTAGGTTTACAAGAGTTGATGAAGAGCTTTACTGATTTTGAAATACCGCTTCCTAAAGTTGGTGTATTAAGCATCTTTGGTGAACCTAAAATAAGTTTGAAAATTGGTGGAGCTGTTCAGATACACGGTGCATGGAGAAGTGAAACAACCGAAGGAGTTACCGCTTCCAGATTGGGCAACACAAGAAACGAGCCCGACTTCAAACAGCAAGTTCAAATAAATGTAAATGGCACTATTGGAGATAAATTAAATATTTCTGCAGATTGGAATACAGAACGAACTTTCGAATATGAAAACCAGTTGAAAATTAAATACACCGGTTATGAAGATGAAATTATTCAATCTATAGAAGCTGGTAATGTATCACTTCAAACAGCTCCTTTAGTTGGTGGAAGTGAAGCTTTGTTCGGAGTAAAAGCATTATTCAAAATGGGACCTTTTTCTCTTACAACTTTAGCGAGCCAGAAAAAAGGGGAAACAAAGGAAGTTGAAGTATCAGGTGGAACAACCGCAGCTGAATTCCAAAAGAGAGCTTACGACTATTCTACTAATCACTACTTTTTAGACACAGTTTATGCAAGTAAAACACTGAATATTTTCAACAATTATTTTGGTAATCCAACACCAATTGTAAATAATACTTATCTTGTTACAGAAGTCCAGGTTTGGAAATCAATAAATGTAATTTCAACCGATAAGTCAAGAGAGCGCGAAGCTAATGCATATATTGAACTTCCTTCAATAAGCCGAAATCAATCTTATCCCGATAGTTTCAGAGAGCCATTGACAAATCCGATTCCAGGTGTTCAGGAGGCTGGAAGATTTTTACTTTTACAAGAAGGAATTGATTATATAGTTCATCAGGAGACTGGGTTTCTTACCTTTAAAACTCCTATTAATGATAATGACGTAATAGCTGTTTCTTATGGAAGAGAAAATGGTCCCGGTACTGCTAATGATGAGTATTTCGGTGAATGGCTTGCTCCCGGAGATACAAATACAACAAGAAAAATGGTGTTAAAATTAATTAAACCAAGAAATCTTCAACCGCAATATAAAACTGCCTGGAAATTACAACTTAAAAACATCTATCCAACCGGAGTTCAAAGAATAAAAGAAGAAGGTTTTGAATTTGAAATAAGATATGAAGTTTCAGGTGCAGAACCTATTCGTGAAATTGGTAATGTAAGATTCTTAAATGCTTTCGGTTTGGATTTACTCGATGCAAGTAAACAACCTAATCCAGATAATAAATTTGATTTCAGACCAAACATTACTGTTTTTACAGAAACAGGTGAAGTAATCTTTCCAAAACTTGAGCCATTCGGTACTGATTTACCTGATGGAATTCCCGCTGATTATACTTATCAGGCAATTTATGATACTTTGAAAACCATTGCTCAACAAGATAAAGCAAAGGACAGATGGGTTCTTGTTGGCAAAAGTTCAGGCTCATCTTCAGCAAGTTATCAATTAGGATTTAATTTAGTAGAAAACTCTGTTAAAGTTACTCTTGATGGCCGTCCGTTAAAAGAGGGTATTGATTATAGAGTTGATTACAACAGTGGGCAACTAACAATTACAAATAGCGCTGCTCTTGTCCCAGGGGCAAATTTAAGAATCACATATGAACAAAATGATCTTTTCCAGTTAGCATCCAAAACACTTTTAGGTGCCAGAGGTATTTACGAATTTTCTAAAAAGACAAATCTTGGTTTTTCTGTTTTGAACTTGAATCAACAGACACTTAGTGATAAAGTGAGAATTGGAGAAGAACCATTAAGTAATACAATTTATGGATTAGATTTTAATACATCCGCTGATTTACCTTTTATTACTCGCTCAATCGATAAAGTTTTCTCAACAAGGGAGATGTCAACATTCAGCCTCACAGGAGAATTTGCTTATATGAATCCTGATCCAAACACCAAGAAAAGTACAATTGCTTCCGATGGTGCTAAAAGTATTGCATACATTGATGATTTTGAAGGAGCAAAAAGAACAATTCCTATTGGTGTTTCTTATACTTCGTGGAAAGATTTAAGTGCACCGGATTCATTAAGCACTTTGCCAAATTTAACACGGGCAGAAAAGATGCCTTATAAAGGAAAAACTTTTTGGTTCAATGAAACTCCCTCAAATGTGACAGTACAACAGATTTATGGGGATCGGAAACAAGTTGCCCGCTCTGATTATAATGTAACTGTAATGGATGTGGTGTTTCTACCTGACACACCCGGAACTTATAATTGGAATCCAAACCTTGCAGATAGATCAAAAGTTTGGGGCGGTAATATGAAAGTACTTTCATCTACTGCAAGTAATCTTGATCAGGAGAATATTGAGTTCATTGAATTTTGGATGCAGGTTTTAGAATCTGATCCAAACGCCAAAATGTATATTGACCTCGGTAGAATAAGTGAAGATGTAATCCCAAATAACAGATTGGACACAGAAGATAAAGATAGAAATGATGCAATAGATACCGAAGGAAAAGAAGATACTGGATTGGACGGGTTATTCGATGATCAGGAAAAAATAGAATATCAAAGTTCAAAACCTGATCCTTCGGGTGATAACTTTTTCTTCCAAAGAAGCAATCCTCCGAACTTGTTTGACTACTTTAATATAAACGGAACTCAGGGAAATGCTATATTGACAGATATTGGAAGAATTCCTGATACAGAAGATTTAAATAGAAATGGTAACCTGGATAATGCCACTAGTTTTTTTAGATATGAAATCCCATTAGACACAGTTGCGTCCAGAAATCCTTTCGTTGCAGGTGGAGGATTGACAGAGTTCAACTGGTATTTATTCAGAGTTCCTCTTAAAGATTTCCAGAAAAATGTCGGAGATGCAACTTTCTCTAATGTAGAATTTATAAGAGTTTTTTTCACTGGCGTAAATAGTATGATTCACTACAGAATTACTGAATTTAATCTTGTTGGAAGCCAATGGCAGAAACTTGATAAAGTTGATACAGTTTTGTCTGTTTCGGTTGTAAGTATTGAAGAAAATCCTGAATATTCAAGTCCTCCGGGAGTATTTCAGGAAAGAGATAGAACCAGACCAGATGAAAATATTTTAAGAAATGAACAGTCTCTGAATTTAATATTAAATGGTCTGCCAGATGGACAAAGCAGGGAAGCTGTTAAGTATTTATTCAGACCTTTGGATGTTTTCAGTTACAGTCAAATGAAATTATTCGTTCACGGAGATAAGAATAATATTCCGGGCTCAATATCATATAATGATACTTTGGGAGGAAGTTATAATTATTCTACTGAAGTGTTTTTCAGATTTGGTACAGATACAAATAATTATTATGAATATAGAAAACCAGTTCTTCCGGGCTGGAATGAGATAACTATTGATTTTGAAAAAATTACTGCTATAAAACAAATTAAATTGGATTCAACTAATCTTGGAAAAAAATTCCCTGTTGAAGGTAAACCTTTTGATTATTATTCGTTCAAAGGCAATCCATCACTTACTACTATTAAATTTTTCTCCGTTGGAGTTTTTAATCTTGATAATAATTTCAATCAAGGTGATCTTTCTGGTCAATTATGGGTTAATGAACTGCGTGTTATTGGAGCTGATGACTCGCCAGGCTGGGCATATAGTATTAATACTTCTCTGAAACTTGCAGATTTATTGACAGTTAATTTTAATTATAGTAAAAAAGATCCTTATTTCCATAGGCTTTCAGAAAGATTTGGCTCTCGTGTCGATAATACTAACTGGTCTCTGTCAACCGATTTAAATGTGCTGAAGTTAATCCCAGTTTCTCTACCAGAAAGTAATTTCAGAATTAACTATTCTCATACTGAGCAAAAAGGCAGACCACTTTATCTGCCAAACACCGATATAAATGTTGATGAGGCTGTAAAACGTCAGGAAGAAATTTATAACTCTGATACCACAGGAAGAGCAAAAACACCACAACAGATCAGAGAAGAATCAGAAACTGAGACAATCTCTGACACCTGGTCTGCTTCAAATATTAAAATTAAGATTCCATCTTCCTGGTGGCTAATAAGAGATACTTTTAATTCTCTTACTTTCGGAGTGAACTATAATAAAACATATTCAAGAAGTCCAGCCGTTGAACGATCTCTTAATTGGATTTGGAATGTTAATATGAATTATGCATTGAATTTAAGTCCTGATTATTATCTCCAGCCAATTGATATACCTATTTTAGGAACATTTTTCGCCTTATTTAAGGATTATTCTAATTTGAAAATTTTCTTTACTCCTCAGAATATTAGTTTGACTTTATCGGTAAAAAGAAATAAGAATGTCAGTAAATCCAGACCAACTTTTAATCCGGTTACAAATGAATTTAATGAAACACAGGAAGCTGTCTCAAGAGATTTCACTACTCAAAGAGGTGCATCATTAAATTGGAAAATCACCGAAGGCGGACTGATAAATTTAACTACAAGTTATAATCTCAATATAAGCTCTTCTCTTGCTAATGTTGAACTGGATGCATTGGGAAATGAAAGATCGGAAAGTGAAATCTGGCGCGACATTTTTACAAAGAAATTTTTTGGTAAGGACTTTAAGTTTCAACAAACTCTTGATTTGAGAACTAATCCGCGACTGCCTTCAATTTTCGATTTGAATAAATTTTTATCAATTTCTGCAGGGTATTCTGCAGGTTACCAGTGGGACTATGATTTCAGACAAGAAGATTTAGGAAGAAGTGCTGGTTATAACAACAGGTCAAATTTAGGATTTAATTTTAGATTGAAAGCATTGTTTGCTCCATTATTTGCAGAATCTACTCCGCAGCAAAATTTAGTTAATCCTAATAGAAATTTAACAACGACTAATATTCAGAATCCGGATACTTCGTTTACAGGAGAATTACAGGACTCAATTATAACGCCATCTGGTCCATCGCCACTTGAAAAAGGTTTATCTTATTTAAAGATTTTCTTTAAAACCGTGCTATTTGATTACGAAACAATAAGTGCTAATTTTACTAATGATAATACATTGTCCAAATCAGGACTCAAAGCAAAAGGAACTGGTATAAACAATTTCTTCGGAATTTTTTATAATGAAAATGCTGGCCCAACCCGATTGTTCATGTTAGGATTATCAAGCGATGCCGGTCCAAGAGTTTCGGCTCCTAATACGAATCTTAGTGATAATTTCAGCCAGAGAAATAATCTGGATTTTAAGACTTCAAGACCACTGTGGGAAGGTGCTAAATTAGATTTAAATTGGAAAGTGGGTTGGTCTCTAAACAAGAGTGTAACTTTAACAGTTGATGAAAATGGTGATTTGTTTGTTGCCAATATAAATTCTTCCGGAACAATCTCAAGGTCTTTCTTGTCATTTCCACCATTTCTGCTATTCTCTTTTGCTAATAGTGGAATAAAGAGAGTTCACGAATTGTATAATCCAAGTTCTGGCGATCAAGAAAGCAACCTTTCAAATGCTTTTATACAGGGATTCGAAAGTTTTCCGTTATTATCTAAGTTGAGCTTCTTGCAGAATTTTGCGAAATATATTCCAAGACCGAACTGGAGAATTACCTGGGATGGATTAGAAAAATTACCTTTACTTAGTTCACTTGCTAAAAGAATTTCATTAGATCATGCATATACTGCAAATTACAATGAAGGTTGGAAACTGAACAGAGATGGTAACCAAGAAATTCAAACGCAAAAAATTGAATATGGTTTTAGTCCTTTGGCAGGATTAAATCTTACTTTCGGTGAAGTATGGTCCGGTAACCTTACTGGTAATATCAAATATGGAACCAGAACCAGCTATGATCTTGGAATTACAACTAATAATATTAATGAAACTTTTACCCGTGATGTCGTAATTACTATGCAGTATTCAAAATCTGGTTTTGAAATTCCGTTATTCGGTGTTTCCTTAAAAAATGATGTTGAAATAAGTTTCTCTTACAATCAGGCTAAAAATTCAATCGTTCGATATGAAATGAATAATTTCTCTGAAGAAGGAATTCCTCAGGATGGTTCCACTAGAATTATAATGGAGCCGAGAATAAAATATATTCTAAGTGCTAAGGTTACTTTGTCAATATTTTATAAACGTACTTCAGTTGAACCAACTGGTGCTTCTCGTATTCCTCCAACTACAACGAACGAAGCTGGAATTGATGTCAATATAGTAATTAATTAGAACGTTAATATGGAAAAGAAAAATATTCTCTGGGTTGATGATGAGATAGAATTACTTAGGTCTCACATTATCTTTTTATCCGAAAAAGGTTATGATGTGGATACCGTTACAAATGGTGAGGACGCCCTATCATCAATTAAAGAAAAATCCTATGATTTGATTTTCCTCGATGAAATGATGTCTGGTATCGGTGGTTTGGAAACCTTATCAAGAATTAAAGAAATCGATTCAAGCATTCCTGTAGTTATGATTACAAAGTCAGAAGAAGAATCTTTAATGAATGAGGCTATTGGTGGAAAAATAAACGATTATCTTACCAAGCCAGTAAATCCGAGTCAGGTTCTGCTTGTGTGTAAAAAAATTTTTGAGTCTAAAAAGATTGTTGGACAATATGCTGCAAAAGATTATCTGCAGGATTTTAACAGAATTTCGCAATTGCTTCTTAATGAATTGGATTATATTGATTGGATAGACGTTTATGTAAAACTTGTAAATTGGTCAATCGAACTTGATAAACATCCTGAACTTGGTCTGAAGCAAACGCTTTCTGACTTATTCAAAGAAGCAAATAAAGAGTTTTCAAAATATGTTGAAAGATATTATCCGGATTGGTTAAGTAAAACTGATAAAGAAAACAGACCAACATTGAGTCCGGAAATAGCTGAAAAATATTTATTCAAACATCTTCAGGATGACAATAAGGTAGTTTTTTTTATAGTTATCGATTGTTTACGTCTTGATCAATGGCTGATAATGGAACAGCATCTTAATGACTTTTATAAAATAGAAAAAGATTATTATTATTCAATTGTTCCGACTGCTACGCCTTATGCAAGAAATTCATTGTTTAGCGGACTTTATCCAAGCGAAATAGAAAAAAAATTCCCTGATTATTGGACTAACAGAAATGAAGATGAAAAAACTATGAATAAATATGAAAAGGAAATGTTTGGCCATCTTTTAGAGAGAAAAAAAATCAGGTTAAGAAACGACTTCAAATACATTAAAATTATTGATCCTGAGGTAGGAAAAAATTTTGAACAGAACATTCTTTCTTATCAAAACAATCATCTTACAGCAGTTGTTGTAAACTTCCTTGATATGATTGCTCACGGCAGGTCAGATTCTGATATCTTGAAAGAAATTGCGCCCGATGAATCAGCTTATAGATCTTTAACAAACAGTTGGTTTATTCACTCATATTTATTTAATGTGTTGCGTTCGATAGCTAAAATGAAAAATGTGAAGATTGTTTTAACCACAGACCACGGTAGTATAAGATGTTTGAGGGGAGCAAAAGTACTTGGTGACAGAGACGCTTCTACTAATCTGAGATTTAAATTTGGAAGAAACCTCAAAGCAGAAAATAAACAGGCAGTTTTCATTAAAAACAGTGAAGACTACAAACTTCCAAAAGTTGGAGTTACAATTAATTATATTATAGCAAAAGAAGATTACTATTTTGTTTATCCAACTGATTATCACAAATATCTTTCTTATTACAAAGATACTTTTCAGCATGGAGGAATTTCATTGGAAGAAATGATTATTCCCGTATTAACTTTAGAACCAAAATGATAATCAAACAAAAAGAATATATATCCAAATCCGAAAAAGATACTGAACAGATTGCCCTTAGTTTTATCATTGAAATCAATCCCGGAGATATTATTGTATTAAATGGTCCGTTAGGTTCTGGAAAAACTTTTTTTGTAAAAAAAATAGCTGAATACTTTAAAATTTCTAATACCTCAAGTCCAACTTTTGCAATTGTTAATGAATATTTAGGTGATAAGAAGTTATTTCATTTCGATTTTTACAGAATAAATTCAATTAACGAATTACACGATATCGGTTTTGAAGATTATCTCTCAGATTCTGAAGCAATTACTTTTATTGAATGGGGAGAATTATTCCCTGAAATTCTTCCGCAGTCCAGATATGAAATTCAGATAGACCTTAATGAAGATGATTCAAGAAAAATTGTTATAACAAAATATGAATAAAATTACTCCTGTTTTGGCATTAGAAACTTCTGATAAAATTTGTAGCATTTGTCTTTTTCTGGACAGTAATGAATTTTTTTCCGTTGAAACAAATCAATTACATTCTCATTCAGAAAAATTATTTGAGCAAATTGAAATAATTCAATTACACTCTGGAATAAGTTTAAGTCAAATTAAATCAATTGCTGTTTCAATTGGTCCGGGCTCTTTTACAGGTTTGAGAATTGGTCTTTCGGCAGCAAAAGGTCTAATTGAAGGATTAAAAATTCCACTGATTCCTGTACCAACTTTTGAGGCATTGGCTTATCAAATTTCATCTTTCCTCCCCGATGGTTCAAGATTTTATATTGCTAATCGCGCAAATAAAGATGAATGTTATTTCGCTAAATTTTTTGTTAAAGGTAATAGTTATATATTTGATGAGGAATTAAAATTAATCAGTCAATCTGAATTGAAAGAATTAAAAGATCCTTTAATCTTTGGAAATTTAAATAAGAACCCTCTTCGAATTTCATCGCCATCAGCTGAATTCATAGCAAGGTGGGCTAACGATTTTGGTATTGGAAAGTTAATGACTGATGTAGATTTTTTAGAACCAAATTACATAAAAGATTTTATCGTGAAGGAGGCAAAAAATGATTAAAAATACTCTTTTAATTGTTGTATTTCTTACCTTTTCTTTAATAGCACAGTTAATTGGTCCTAAAATAACTGTTCAATCTACTGAACATAATTTCGGAAATGTAATGCAGGGAGAAGAAGTATCACATTCTTTCATTATATCAAACAGTGGGGGAGATATATTAAGAATATTTGATGTACGCGCATCCTGCGGTTGTACCGCCGTTAAACCAGATAAGAAGGAACTTCAACCGGGAGAATCAACTAAAATCAAAGTGGTTTTTAACACAAAAGGCAGGCAAGGTCCTCAGCTCAAAAGTGTTTACGTTACCTCTAATGATCCGGAAAGAAGAGAAACTATATTGAATATTCGTTGCAATATTCTTTTGCCAGAAAAGAAACCTAAAACCGGTGCATTACTTTACCTACCAGAGACACAATATAATTTTGGCCAGGTAAAGGAAGGTAATGTTGTTAGTCATACATTTAAACTTGTTAATAATGGTCAATCAGAACTTGAAGTTAAGGATATTAAAACATCTTGCGGATGTACAGCCGCTATGCTTAGCAGTTCCAAACTTAAACCCGGCGAATCCGGTACCTTAAAGATTGATTTGGATACTAAAAACAGAGTTGGTAGAATGAGCAGAACAATCACCATTGTCTCTAACGATGTCGAACAGGAAAATAAAGTTTTAACAATTTATGCAGAGGTTTTAAAAAATTAATATGCCTTGGTTTAAGAGATCAAAACAGAATATAGATCCGGAAACTCAAAAAAAAGAATTACCTGATGGACTTTGGGAAAAATGCCCATCCTGCGGTGAAATAATTCACAAAAAACAAATGGAGTTAAATTACTGGACTTGTTTAAAGTGCGATTATCATTGGCGAATTGGGAGCAAAGAATATATCTCTTTCCTTTTTGACAAGGGAACATTCAAAGAGATGGATAAAAAAATGCGATCTGCTGATCCGTTAAATTTTACCGATACTAAAAAATATACTGACAGAATTGCCGATACTATCAAAAAACTTGATTTATATGATGCAGTCAGAACAGGAGTTGGGAAAATTGATGGAATAGAAATAGCTATGGGTTGTATGGATTTTGAATTTATTGGTGGGAGTATGGGATCTGTTGTTGGTGAAAAATTAGTTCGAATAATTGATAAATCTTTCAAAGATAAAATTCCTTTAATAATTATTTCAAGAAGTGGCGGAGCAAGAATGATGGAAGGCGCTTATTCACTGATGCAATTAGCTAAAATAAGTGCCAGACTAACAAAGCTTGCTGAAGCTTCTATACCATATATTTCAATATTGACTGATCCAACAACAGGTGGTACTACAGCAAGTTATGCAATGTTAGGTGATATTCACATATCGGAGCCGAAAGCACTTATTGGTTTTGCAGGTCCGAGAGTAATCAAACAAACTATTGGTAGAGATTTACCAGAGGGTTTTCAAAAAGCGGAGTTTTTATTAGAAAAAGGCTTTATAGATTTTATTTCTCACAGAAAAGATTTAAGAAATAATATTTTAAAAGTTCTCAATCTTCTTAATTAAAAATCATAATTCAAAAAAATTATTGAATAGTTAAATCGCCGGCAGTGATTTTTTCAATGCCGGTTTTTGTTTTTAATAACAAGAATCCATTCTCATCTATATCATCAAAAATTCCAAATTTAACTTTATCTTTTTGTCGGATAGAGATTTTTTCTCCAATCATTTTACATTTCATTTTCCAGTCGTTAATTATCTGATGCTTATCTGATTTGAGTTTGTTTATATAGTGTTCAAAATTATTTAATACTTCAGCTAACAATCTCTCTCTTTCAACTTCTTTCCCAAGTTCTATTCTGATACTGGTTGGAGGATAATTATATTCGCCCTTAAAGTAATTCTGATTAACATTTATTCCAATTCCTACAACAACTCTTTCGATGATTCCTTTACTGGTTATTGTTTCGACTAATATACCACAGGTTTTTTTCCTTGAAATTAGAATGTCATTCGGCCATTTTAATTCAGTTTTAAGTTGATAAAGATTATCTATTGAAGAAGCTACAGCCAAAGCAGCTGCAAAATTCAGAAAATTTAGGTTTTGAAATAAAGTTTGATTTTTTACAAATAATATTGAAAAAGTTAAATTCTGCCCTGTGTCACTTGTCCACGTTCTATCTAATCTTCCTCTTCCTTTATTTTGAAATTCAGCTAGTACTACAGTTCCAGAAATATCAATTCCGTTACTTTTATCAAGAAGATAAGTATTTGTTGAATCAATTTCTTCAAAATAAATGAAGTTTCTTCCGATAAAATCTGTATTTAGTTTGATGTCAAAATTCTCAAGTTTTAGCATTTTTTCCCTTTTTTGTATTGCAAAAATAATCTATATAACAACTATAAAATAGAGACAAAAAATCACACATATATGTTAAATTGTCTGATGTGGGTGTTGTTTTGTCATATTGTAAATTTTAATAAAAATTAAAGTAGCAAAAAAACTCAATAATTCACGTTTTTTTTAACGGCACATTGATTGCAGATACATAGAAAATCATAAAATTAAAAATCAATCAGGAGAAAAAAATGAGTAAGATAATTGGAATAGATTTAGGTACTACAAATTCTTGTGTAGCAGTAATGGAAGGAAATGATCCTGTTGTAATTCCTAATTCTGAGGGTGGAAGAACAACTCCGTCTGTTGTTGCCTTTACAAAAAATAACGAAAGACTGGTTGGTACCCCGGCAAAACGACAGGCAATTACCAATCCTAAGAATACAATATTTTCTATAAAAAGATTTATGGGTAGATTTTACGATGAAGTAGATAGAGAAAGGTCTGAAGTTCCATACGAAGTTGTAAGAGGAGAAAACAATACTTCAAGAGTCAAGATAGGAGATAGATTATATTCCCCACCAGAAATCTCAGCAATGATTTTACAGAAAATGAAAAAAACTGCAGAAGATTATTTAGGTCAGGAAGTAACCGAAGCAGTTATTACTGTTCCTGCTTATTTTAATGACGCTCAGCGACAAGCTACCAAAGATGCTGGTGAGATCGCAGGACTGAAAGTCAGAAGAATTATTAACGAACCAACTGCTGCCGCTTTGGCTTATGGTTTGGATAAGAAACATAAAGAAGAATTGGTTGCTGTTTATGATTTGGGTGGTGGTACATTTGATATCTCCATTCTTCAATTAGGTGAAGGTGTATTTGAAGTAAAATCAACTAACGGCGATACACATCTTGGTGGTGATGATTTCGACCAGAGATTGATTGATTATCTTGCCGATGAATTTAAGAATCAGGAAGGAATTGATCTAAGAAAAGATCCTATGGCTTTGCAAAGATTGAAAGAAGCTGCTGAGAAGGCTAAAATAGAGTTATCATCCTCAATGCAGACAGATGTTAATTTACCCTTCATCACTGCTACTCAGGATGGTCCTAAGCATATGAATATTACTGTAACCAGAGCAAAATTTGAACAACTTATTCACGATCTGGTTGAAAAAACAAGAATTCCTTGTGAACAAGCTATCAAAGACGCTGGAATTACTCCAAGTCAGATTGATGAAGTAATTCTGGTTGGTGGTTCAACACGAATACCGATGGTTCAGGAATTAGTTAAAAAAATCTTTGGAAAAGAACCTCATAAAGGTGTAAATCCTGATGAGGTTGTTGCTGTCGGTGCTGCAATTCAGGGAGGTGTTTTAGCAGGAGATGTTAAAGATGTTTTATTACTTGATGTTACTCCTCTTTCTCTTGGAATAGAAACACTCGGTGGGGTGATGACAACATTGATTCCGGCAAATACAACTATTCCAACAAGGAAGAGTGAAATTTTCTCTACAGCTGCAGATAATCAGCCGTCGGTTGAAATCCACGTGCTTCAAGGCGAACGACCAATGGCTGCTGATAACAGAACTTTAGGAAGATTTCACCTTGATGGAATTCCACCTGCACCAAGAGGAGTTCCGCAGATTGAAGTAACTTTCGATATTGATGCTAATGGAATTTTACACGTGAGCGCTAAAGATAAAGCTACAAATAAAGAACAAAGTATTCGAATTACTTCTTCAAGTGGTCTATCTAAAGAAGAGATTGAAAAAATGAAACGAGATGCTCAGCAACACGCAGCTGAAGATAAAAAGAAAAAAGAAGCTGTTGAAGTAAGAAATCAGGCTGATTCTTTAGTCTTCCAAACCAAGAAACAAATTGAAGAACTAAAGGACAAAATAAATCCTGATCAGAAATCAAGATTAGAATCTGAAATTCAAAAAGTTGAAGATGCTATCAAAACCAATAACACTGATACAATAAAGTCAGCTACTGACTCATTGATGAAAGTTTGGAATGAAATCTCTCAGCAGATTTATTCTCAACAGGGAGCACCAAACCATCAATCAGCTCAATCACAAAGTAATGCAGGAAGTCAGACTCAGGATAAGAAAGATGATGTTCAGGATGCTTCTTATGAAGTAGTTGATGATGATAAAAAATAAAAGACTGTAGGCAATCTTTCTAAAATCTATTCGATATTATTTGAAGCTGTCTTATAAGTATTCAGCCTGCTTTTAAGACAGCTTTGCTTTTTGTTTATCTTTCACTCTTCTTATCTTTAGCAAGCCTATTATTTTCTATAATGAATGAGCAAAGCAGAGAAAAAACAACGGATAATTTTTATTGACTTATTAAGAGCATTTGCAGTTTTACAAATGGTGCAGGGGCATACTGTGGATGTTTTACTTGCCAATGAGTTTAGAACTTTCGATTCTATGTCTTATTCAATCTGGCATTTTATGCGCGGAATGACGGCTCCAATTTTTATGTTCACTTCGGGAACAGTTTTTACATATTTATTCCGATTAGTTGATGAACCATTTGAAAAAAATCCAAGAGTAATAAAAGGATTTAAGAGATTTTTATTGTTGGTAACAATTGGTTATCTGTTAAGATTTCCAACTTTCAATCCGTTTTACTTCAAATATATCACAGAGAGTCAATTAAAAATTTTTTATACAGTTGATGTTTTACATCTGATTGGTTTCGGATTGCTTTTCATTATGATTTTTTCTTATGTATCTGAGAAAATAAGAGTAGGTGATTCAATAATATTCTTCCTTGCTGCGATGATATTTATTTTGCCAAGCCCTTATTTCAATAAGATAGATTGGTTATTGTTTTTACCTAAACCGATAGCAAATTATTTTTATCAAGGTGCAGGCTCTTTATTTCCACTTTTCCCCTGGGCTGGATATATGCTTTTGGGTGCAATATTTGGAAGCAGATTGGCTAAAAATCCTGATATTTTTAAAACGACCTTTTTTAGTTTGAGAACAATATTGATTGGTGTAATTATTCTAATTGGCGTCTTTTTGTACAATTATATCAGCTTTGCAAATTTTAATATTCGTTTCGATTCTTATAATTACCAAACAATTGCTTTTCGGGTTGGTTTTGTCTTGGTTCTTACAGGTATTGTATCTTTAGTATCGCAATCAATTCAGTCAATTCCGCATATTATTATTTTGGTTGGAAGAAATACTCTTTCGATTTATGTTGTGCACCTTCTGATTCTTTATGGAAGTGTCATAAATCCTGGCTTAAAAGTTTTGTGGGGAAATAAATTAAATCCTGAACTTACGATTCTTGCTGCAATTCTTATGATTTCACTAATGATTATTATGGTTTTATTGTTAAATAAATTCAAAATCCGAAATAAACAACTTGTAACATAAGATGGCAAAAAAACTAAATACTGATCCAAACAGAAGTGAAGAGGACAAATCTTTTGAACAGAATATTAGGCCTCAAAAGATTTTTGAGTTTAACGGGCAGAGTAAAATAACAGAAAATCTTAATGTCTTTATCACCGCTGCTTTAAAGAGATCGGATGCTTTAGACCATTGCTTACTTACAGGTCCTCCCGGACTTGGTAAAACGACTCTGGCACATATAATAGCAAACGAAATGAATGTTAAAATGAAAGTTACTTCAGGTCCTGTATTGGAAAAACCCGGAGACCTTGCAGGAATACTAACTAATTTAGAAGAACGCTCAGTTCTCTTCATTGATGAAATACATCGTCTTAGCCCCATAGTGGAGGAATATTTATATTCAGCAATGGAAGATTTCAAACTTGATATTATGATTGAGAGCGGTCCGAATGCCAGAACTGTTCAAATCAGACTCCCAAAATTTACTCTCGTTGGAGCTACAACGCGGGCTGGAATGCTCACTTCGCCTTTACGAGACAGATTCGGAATTAAATTCAGATTAGATTATTACGAAAGCGAAGTATTGAAAAAAATTATTCAACGCTCAGCAGGAATATTGGGAATCAATATTGATGAGAATGCTGCAGAAGAAATCGCAAAACGCTCGCGTGGCACTCCGAGAATTGCAAACAGATTGCTTAGAAGAACTCGTGACTTTGCTGACTTTGAAAACAAGAATAAGATTGATTTAGAAATTGCTAAAAAATCTTTGACAGCATTAGAAGTTGATGAATCAGGTCTTGATGAGATGGATAAAGAAATTCTTCTTACAATTATTGATAAATATAACGGCGGGCCGGTTGGGTTGAATACTTTGTCTGTTTCTGTTAATGAAGATCCGGGTACTATTGAAGAAGTTTATGAACCATTTTTAATCCAGCAAGGTTTCATTCAGCGAACTCCACGCGGTAGAGAGGCTACTAATCTTGCGTATAAAAAATTTGGTAGAAAAAAGTTTAATGAGACATCTAATCTATTTGATAATTAAGGAGGTAAATTGAAAATTATAATTTTATCAATCCTGTTTTTTATTCAACTTGCAGCACAAGACCTATATATGCCCGTCAATATTCTTTCAGCATATTCAAAAAAAACAAGAAGTTTTGATGGGAAAGCAGGAGAAAATTACTGGCAGAATAAATCAGACTATCATATTAAAGTTTCAATTGACCCCAAAGATAGAATGATAGTTGGTTGGGAAAAAATAACTTATTACAACAACAGTCCTGATAATATTACTGATATCGTTATTCGACTTTATCCAAATATCACAACAGCTAATGCTATGAGAGACTTTCTTTTTTCATTAAATGGGATAACGGAAGGTGTAAAAATTAAAAGGATATCAGTCAATTCAATAGATGTTGATATTTTTGATACAAAAGTCTTAAGATATTCAAGCACCAATGCACGGCTATTTCTGCCTGAAGAGTTATTACCAAATTCAATTATTCAGCTTGAAATAGAATGGAGTTTTCAATTAACACTTGCAAATTTTGCAAGAATGGGCACATACGATTCGACTTCATTTTTCATTGCGTACTGGTACCCTCAGATTGCTGTTTATGATGATATTGATGGCTGGGATACTCAGGAATATACCGGCTACACTGAAATGTATAATGACTTTAATAATTATGAAGTTGAATTAACTGTACCGCGTGATTTTCATATATGGGCTACTGGCGTATGGCAAAATCCAGAAAAGATTTTGTCAGATGAATATCTTGGTTTGTATCATCAAGCTAAAATTAGTGATGAGATAATAAGAATCTTTAAAGTTGAAGATTTATTAAACAAAAATAAGTATAGAACAACTGAACAAAATCACACATTTATTTTCAAGGCAGAAGAAGTTCCAGATTTTGCCTTTGGAATGAGTGATCATTATCTATGGGATGGCACAAGTTACTTGGCTCCGGATGGTAAAAGAATTTATATCTGTGCTGCTTATAAGGAATCCTCAAAAGACTTTTCTGATGTTACTTTTTATGCAAAAGAAAGTATTAAATACTTTTCTGAAGAGATGCCCGGATATCCTTATCCATATCCAAGCTGCACTGTATGGAATGGCTCGGGAGGAATGGAATATCCGATGATAGTAAATAATGGAAGTGCTAATTCAAAAGCTGGAACAATTGGAGTAACTGCTCACGAAATCGCTCATCAGTATATGCCTTTTATGATGGGAATAAACGAAAGAAAATATGCTTTTATGGATGAAGGTTGGGCAGTGTTTTTTCCATTGGAATTACAAGACAGGATGGTCGAGAATGTGAATCACAGGGCAAGAAATATTTCCGCCTTTAATATGGTGTCGGGTACTGAAATCGAAATGCCGCTTATTGTTCCATCGTTTCTTTTAAAGGGCAACTCATATAGAATTTCCGCTTACTCAAGGTCAAGTGTGGCTTATGATATGTTATATGATTATTTGGGAAAGGATTTATTCAAAAAAGCCTTGCACCATTATATGAATTCCTGGAAAGGGAAACATCCTATCCCTTATGATTTCTTTTATTCAGTAAATTCTGCTGTTGGTGAAAATTTAAACTGGTTTTTCAAACCCTGGTTTTTTGATTTTGCATATCCGGACCTTGCAATAGATTCATATAAAATCGAAAGAAATAAACTTAAAATCAAAATTGAAAAAGTTGGTGGACTTCCTGTTCCATTAAAGGTAAAAGTATTAAATAAGAATGAAATAGTTACTGAAAAATACTTTAAAGCAGATATTTGGAAAAAAGGTAATCAGTTTTTTGAATTTTCGATTGACTTAATTGAATTCGATCAAATAGTAATAGGTGATGAGAATATACCTGATGTTAAAGCAAGTAATAATCTCTTGAAAAAATAAATCTAAATCATTAAGACTCGTGTTACTATTTTTACAACTCGAAAATTCAATTACAGGTAAATATGACATCAAAAGAAATAAGACAACAATTTTTAGATTTCTTTAAAAGTAAAGATCATCGCATAGTTTCATCTTCACCGGTTTTCCCATTTGATGACCCGACTTTACTTTTTACAAATGCAGGAATGAATCAGTTCAAGGATGTATTTTTAGGGACTGGCACACGTGAATACAAGCGTGCGGCAAATACTCAAAAATGTATAAGAGTAAGTGGTAAACATAACGATCTCGAAGAAGTTGGGCACGATACTTATCATCATACATTTTTTGAAATGCTCGGTAACTGGTCATTTGGCGATTATTACAAAAGAGAAGCTATTACCTGGGCTTGGGAATTATTAACAGATGTGTGGAAATTACCTAAAGAAAGACTTTGGGCAACAGTTTTTCGTGAAGATGATGAAGCATTTGATTTGTGGAAAGAATGCACCGACATTAACCCAAAACATATCCTTCGCTTTGATGAAAAAGATAATTTCTGGGAAATGGGTGATACAGGACCTTGCGGACCCTGCTCGGAAATTCATATTAACCTTTCGGTTGACTATGACAATCCTGAATTAGTTAATGCTGGCTCACCTGATTGTATTGAAATCTGGAATCTTGTTTTCATTCAGTATAACCGCGACGAAACCGGAAGACTGCACGAATTACCCGCAAAGCACGTTGATACAGGAATGGGCTTCGAAAGAGTATGTGCAGTATTGCAAAACAAAAATTCGAACTACGATACAGATGTTTTTACTCCACTTATTAATAAAATTGTTGAAATATCAAAAGTAGCCTATGAAAAAGAAGAAGACAAAGTACCTATGAGAGTTATATCCGACCATATTCGTGCTTTGACTTTCGCAATTGCTGACGGAGCTATCCCAGGTAATGAAGGAAGAGGATATGTTCTTAGAAGAATACTAAGAAGAGCAGCCCGATATGGAAGAAAATTAAATCTTAAAGAACCCTTTCTGTATAAACTTGTTGATGTTCTCGTTGATACTATGGGTGATATTTTTACTGAAATAGCAGAGAAAAAGGATTATGTAAAAAAAGTTATCAAAGCTGAAGAGGAAAGCTTCAATGTTACTCTTGACAGAGGAATTGATTTGTTTGAAGAAGTGATTAAAAAGCTTATTAAGTCAAATCAAAAAATTATACCCGGAGAAGAGGCCTTCAAACTTTATGATACTTATGGATTCCCGGTTGATTTGACAAATTTAATGGCAAAAGAAATTGGTTTTGCTGTTGATGAGATTCAATTTGAAAAACTGATGGAAGAACAACGCGAAAGAGCAAGAGCAGCTTCAAAAGAGAAATTAACTTCGATAAATATTTCTAAAAACATATCAGATGACTTTAATATTCACGGTTATGAACGTACTGAGTTTACAGGCTATGATGAGCTAATTTCCGAATCAAAAATAATCGGATTAAAAAATGATTCTGATAAAACTCTTATTGTTTTGGACAAAACTCCATTTTATGTTGAAGCAGGTGGACAAATAGATGACACTGGCAAAATCAAAACTGAAAATAATGAATTCGATGTGATTGATGTTGATAAATATGATGATTATGTTATTCACGTTTTAGAAAATCGATTTGAACAACTTAATCAGGGACAACAAGTTATTAGTGTTGTTGATGAGAAGAGAAGATGGGATATAATGAGAAATCACTCCGCTACTCACTTCCTTCACAGAGCACTAAGAACAATTTTGGGAACTCACGTACAACAGGCAGGTTCTTATGTTGGTCCTGATAGACTTCGTTTCGACTTCACACATTTTGCAAGACTCTCTCCTGTTGAAATTAAAGATGTTGAAACTTTAGTTAATGAGCAGTTAAGAAGAAATCTTCCTAAAACTCATCACAGAAATATTCCATTTGAAGAAGCCAAGAAAATGGGTGCTTTAATGTTCTTTGGTGATAAATACGGTGATAAAGTCAATGTCGTTCAATTTGGAGATTTTACTATGGAATTCTGTGGTGGTACTCACGTAAATAACTCCAGTGAAATTGGTTTATTTAAGATTATCAGTGAAGCTTCAATTGCAAGTGGCGTCAGAAGAATCGAAGCAATTACTGGTGCGAATATTGAAAAATTTATTGAACAGCAATTTGAGAACATTAAAAATTATGAGCAGAAAATTGAAGAATTGATAGATATTAAGAAAAAGTATGAAAAGGAGTTGGCAGACTATCGTCTCAAAGAAAAACTAAAAAGTCTTGACCATATCCTATCGCTTTATTCAGAAGAAGATGGAATAAAAATTTATAAAGGTAAAGTCCACGTCGATAATCTTGATGAACTCAAAATGATGGGCAGTGAGCTGCGTAATCGTGCTGAAAGCGGAGTCGGAATTCTTGTTTCTCAGGCAAATGATAAAGTTTTAATTCTTGTTACTGTTTCAGATGATTTAATTTCAGAAAAAAAATTAAATGCCGGAAAAATTGTAAGTGAATTAGCTAAGATTGTCTGTGGCGCTGGAGGTGGAAGACCAAATATCGCAACAGCTGGTGGAAAAGATGTTTCAAAAATTCCAGAACTTCTTGCTAATGCTGAAAAAATTATTCGTTCGTTTATTTAACTCTTAAATGGTAGAGACGAGGCTTGCCTCGTCTCTACAACTTAAATTAATTCCTAAATGTCAAAAACTAAAATAAAATACATTTGTAGTAATTGTGGATTTGAAAGTCTGAAATGGCTTGGAAAATGTCCCGAGTGTGATTCTTGGAATACTTTCTCTGAAGAAATAGCTGAAGTATCAAAAAAAACACTTCAATCAATTAAAAAAGATTCTAAAATTTATAAACTTGATGAAATCTTAGCCCAGGAAGAAGATAGAATTCTTACAAAAATTTCAGAGTTTGATAGAGTACTTGGTGGTGGTTTGATGCCTGGTAGTGTAGTTTTATTGGCTGGCGATCCTGGAATTGGTAAATCAACATTAGCACTTCAATCTACCACTTTCATTAATGAAACTGTTTTATATGTATCAGGGGAGGAATCTGAAAAACAGATTAAACTACGTTCTTCCCGACTGAATATTATCTCCGATTCATTATTTATTCTCTCTGAAACAGAATTAAATCAGATTTTATCGATCGCTGATAGAATTAAACCGAAAGTTGTTTTTATTGATTCCATTCAAACAATTTATAAAAACGATCTCGAGAATTCTCCCGGAACAATTACACAAATAAGAGAATGTACAGTCAGTTTGATTGAATATGCAAAAACAAAAAATGTAGCTGTAATTTTAATTGGGCATGTTACTAAAGAAGGAAATATTGCAGGTCCAAAAATTCTTGAGCATATGGTTGATACAGTAATTCAATTTGAAGGAGAGCTAAATCATTCCTTTAGAATTTTAAGAGCTAATAAAAACAGATTTGGCAGCACAAATGAAATTGGTGTTTTTGAAATGAAAGAAAATGGTTTGATAGAAGTTGAAAATCCAAGTGAATTATTTTTAAGTGAAAGAGAAAAAGCGATACCTGGCTCTGTTGTTACAGCAACTATTGAAGGTTCAAGACCAATTCTTATAGAAGTTCAGGCATTAGTTACTCCTTCAAATTATGGTTATCCTCAGAGAGTTTCTAATGGGTTTGATCAGAGAAGATTGTCTATTCTTTTAGCTGTTTTAGAAAAGCGTTGTGGATTAAGAGTTTCAGCTACCAATGTTTTTATAAATATTGTAGGCGGTATTAAAATTACCGAACCCGCAGCAGATTTAGCTGTATGTATGAGTATAGCATCAAGTATAAGAGAACAATCCATTGACTCTCAAACAATGTTGATAGGTGAAGTAGGATTAGGTGGTGAATTAAGAAGTGTTTCTGCAATTGATAAACGTATTGCAGAGGCAGAAAAACTAGGATTTAATAACGTTTTCTTACCTTCCAATAATGTAAAGGGCTTGAATAAGTCCGAAAAAATCAAAACTACTGCATTAGAGAGCTTAAATCAGGCAATTGATAAACTTTTATTGTAAAAATAATTTTGTTCATAAATATTCTGCTATTATTTTTCCATTGCCCAAAAGGCGTTATTTGTTTAATTATTTAAAGGTTCTTTTGTGAGTACTAAATTGTTCATAGGGAGTCTTCCCTGGTCGGTAAATGATGCTGAGTTAAAAACATTATTCGAACCATACGGTAATGTTCAATCAGCTAAAGTTATTACCGATAAGCAGACACGCAGGTCAAAAGGTTTTGGTTTCGTAGAATTTGAGACCGAAGCTGAAGCATCTGCAGCAATCAATGCATTAAATGAAACAGAAATTAAAGGAAGAAAAATCGTAGTTAGCGAAGCTAAACCTAAAAACTAGTTTTAATTTAATGCTTATTGGTGGACGCTCCCTAATGTGTGAGCGTCTTTTTTATTTTAAAACATTTGTTTTTTGAAGGTAAATATCTTGTCTAAAATCTAATTAACTCTCTTTTGACTCATAATATCGCTGATAAACGTCAAATTATGAGATTGTGAGTTGGATATTATTATTTTGATGATAGCAGTAATTGGAACAGAAAGTAGCATTCCAACAATTCCCCAAATATATCCCCAAATTAAAACGGATAACAGAATTATAATAGGATTAAGATTTAATCTGTTACCTATTATCATAGGTTCAGCCATGTTAAAAGCCAATGTCTGAACGGATGTCATTATTAAAATAACAATAAGTGCAGATGTGAGAGTGCCAAACTGAACAAGGGAGAAAAGAACTGGTAAAATTAGAGCAGCTGCAGAGCCAATTGTTGGGATAAAATTAAATAGAAATACAAATAATCCCCAGATTATTGGATAGTCCAGACCATATAAATATAACGCAACAGTGGTTATTGCTCCGGCTGCAATATTGATTAGAAACTTGGTGATAATATATTTTTGTATCTGAGAAGTAATTTCTCTAAATGTGTTTTCTAATTCAATTTCTTTTTGGTTCTTGATCATTTGCAATTCAGAATCAAATTCCTGCTTTAGGCTTTCATTTAATTCATCAGATTTAGCTTTCTTAATTTTTTTTATTTCTGGTTTTACTCTTTTATGAATGTAATAATGTTTTATAGCTTCATAAATTGTTTTCTCGCCAGATAATACAAAAACGAAAAAGAAAAGAACAAACAAAATACTTCCTAATAAATCCAATGTAGAAGTAAATAATCCACCTGCTAAACTTTGAAAATCAATTGTTTTTACTAATTTCTCAAATGAAAAATATCTGAAAAACGGGTCTCTAATCCCAAGTTCTTTTGAAATATTTCGCACAATTTCAGAGAGCTTTTTTGCATATTCCGGAAATCCTTCAGAAAACTGAACAAACGAGTCGAATATTACTCTTCCAACTGTATATAATATTAAAACAGTTATAGCAATGTCCAATAAGGTAATTATAAATCCAGGAATTTTTTTTGATTCAAGAAAATTGTTTAATGGTTCAAAGAAAAAGTAAAGGAAAAGAGCAATAATAAAAGGAATGAAAACGTGACTGAGTTCTTTTAGAACAAGTGCTATTATCGTTATCCCAATAATTGTAATAAAAAATTTAACTACTCCGTCAGTTTTTATTTTCATAAGCCATTTGTTCCAGATTGCTTGGAATAACAGGAGTAGAAATTATTTCGTTAAAAAATTTCCATTTATCCGTTTTGGATTTTTTTGTTTCGATACAAAATTTAATTAAATCGTAACCTGCCGAATAATTAACGATATAAGTCCTGTATCTTTTTATAAATTCGATTAATTTTTTAGCTGATTCTTCAGTGCGAAGATTATATTTTTTTAGCCAATCAATCGTATTTTTTTCATCCCATTTCCCATCGAGAAAGTTTTTGGCAGCGGTGTTAATGCTGTAATTTAATTTGTTCATTATACTCATAACCTTGTAATATAATTCACTTTTTGATGAATCCAATCCACTTTCCCGGAAAATAGTTTCTTTCTCGAATTTGATTCTTTCTTCTTCAGAAAAAATTAGTTCTGGTCCGTAATTAGCAACACCTTCTGCAATTAAAGATTGAGGTGAAAATAATAGATAAATAGAAAACTCTATCCAATTTCGCTTTTTATAAAGTTGCCATTCCATCATGGTGTGATGAACGTGATGACCGGGATAGCCTTCGTGAGCCGCTAAATCAATTATTCTGTCAACGTAAATTGGTAAATCAGTATTTACTTCAATTAAGCTGAAAGAATTTCCCTTAAACCAGTTGTACGCACTCCAAGGTTTATTTTTTACAAATTGAATTTCAAATTTTTCATTGGGCGGTAGGTTAATAAATTGGTTAGTTCTTACTCTGCATTCTTTTATTGCTGCACTAAAAACTTTGTCTAATTTTTCCTGAGGAACACGGAAATAATCTCTGAATGAAATATATCTTTCATAAATGCTTCCTTTTCCAGGCAACAATTTATCAAGTTCTTCAAGATATTGATTGAAATATTCTTCATCTTTATAATCTATCTTAACATCATAAAGCGCATTTAATTCCTCTTCAAAGGTTAGATTCATTCCGTTTAACATAAAAATTCTTGTTTTGCAGGCGAGAAGCTGCTTGTACAAGTAAGTATATCGTTGTCTTTCAATATCGTTAACAGGAAATTCAGCTAAGGATTCCATTTCATCCAATAACTTGTTTACTTCTTTATTTAAGTCTTCAAAAACGGTTGAATTAAATTCAGAGCTATCAATATCAGGTTTAAGACTATCAGGCCCAAAGTATGCATCTACAAAATCGGTATCGTATTTACCAATTTGAAGAGCAAGTTTAACATAGTTTTCTGCAATTGAATTCATTTTGATCTCAAGTTTTGATAGGTTTTCTATTCTCTTTTTTTCAGAACAACTGATAAATAAAAACAAGACTAGAAATGCAACTATTAATTTTTGTATTCTCATCTTATTAAAACCATCTTTTTGGTTTCCGAATAATTTCCTGCTTTCAATTGATAGAAATAAACACCACTTGGCAAATTTTCAGCATTGAATTTTACCTCGTATGTTCCTGCTGTTTGGAATTCATTAACAAGGGTTGATATTTCTTTGCCAGTAATATCAAAAATCTTAAGTGTAACAATTTTTCTTTTATCCTCAGAAGAATTCAGCATTAAATTCGGGATAGTGTATCTGATGTTGGTTACAGGATTGAATGGATTCGGATAATTTTGTTCTAAATAAAAAGTTTCAGCAGTAAAGTCATTTCCATCTATTCCGGAAATAATCTGACTCAATAAGGCTTGGTAAACTCCATTTCCGTGAGTAATTACACGAACAACATCTTTTCCTTTGGGAATATTGATATCAATTACAAGGCAGCCATAGGGCAGTCCATTACTAACGCTGAACCAGTTATTTCCTGCATCAGGTGAGAAATAAACTCCAATATCATTTCCAAAAAATAATTGATTAGGATTATCAGGGTTAATTGCAATTGCACTTGAGGGTACATCAGGTAATTGCGAACCAATATCTAACCAGGTATCACCACCATTTGTTGATTTGAATAAATGTGAGGTTCCGAATCCACTAAATACTATGTAAACAATCTTCGAATTAGTCGGGTCCACTGCAATGTCATCGGGATATCTGTCTGGTAAATTACCAGTAATATTTGTGAACGTCGTTCCGCCATTAGTACTTCTAAAAACTTTTGCTCTTGATGATATCGGAGCAGTGGCAACGTAAAGCGTATCAGTTGAAGTAGCAGATACTCCAATTGACAAAATTTCATTTCCATCTAAAGTTACATTACCATTCATTGCCGTCCAGTTTGATCCGCTATTTGTTGATTTGTGTAGTTTTCTGCTTCCTGCATAAATAACATCTGGGTTTGATCTGCAAACAATAAATGGCGCAACAAATGCCGGATTATCCTTCCCACTTGGACCGATGCCAGACCAACTGACACCTTGATTAGTACTTCTGTAAATATTAAGATATTGCGATGTGCCGTACATTATATTGGGATTTGTTTGATTGATAGCAGTCTGGCAGCCATCTCCACCAATTACTCTATACCAGGCAGGAGTTCCCTGATAAATTGCAGTAGCATTATCCTGCATTCCTCCGATTGCAAGATTTATGTTATTATCTGCAGATGAAAATCCATTATAAAATTGAGTTGACTGATAACTCCCGTTGCAGCCCTGAAAAGTTTCCCCACAATCAGTTGATCTGAAAACTCCACCATCAGTACCTAAATAAATGATGTCAGGATTTTCAGGATGAAAAGTAATCGAATGTTGATCTGCGTGAACATAATTCGGGGGACCTTCAGGACCCCCAACTGGAGTCTGACCAAAATACCACGCAGCCCAATCTGATTTCTTGACTAAGGTTGTTCCGGCATCATTAGATTTCCATACATCAACTCCACCAGCGATTACTATATTTTGATTTAATGGATGAACACCGACCCAATGAGCAAACCAGCCTTGATATGTTGCATAATCGGTTGTGTTAACTACAGTCCAGGAATTTCCTCCATTTGTTGATTTGCACAACCAAGTACCAGCACCACTTGTTGAGCCATTTCCTATGGATGCATAAATAATCTGAGGATTTGAAAGATGAATTGATAATACTGCTTTTCCGCCAAATGTTGAAGGGAGACCATTTGTAAGTTTTTGCCAAGTTGCTCCGTGGTCTGTGGTCTTATAAATTCCGTGACCTGGAGTAGAAAAATTTCCAAATGTTGCAAAAATTATATTGCTGCTGTCAGGATGAATTGCAATATCAAAAGCCATTATTGTATTATTAACCATATCCCAAGTTTGACCACCATCAGATGAACGGAAAATACCTTCTGTTGTTGCTGCCCAGGCAATACTTGGATCGTTTTGATCAAATTGAACATCATTTACTCCTCTTTGTTGATTGTATGACCAATCAAGTACTTTTGTCCAGGTTAATCCATAATTTGTTGTTCGAAGAATTCCTATTCCATAGCTACCACGTGTTGTTCTGATAACTTCACCACCAAGAGCTTGTTTGTAGTTATAAACTTCTCCTGTTCCTATTAAAATTATATTTGAATCAGCCGGTGAAATAGAAATTGAACTTACACCCAGAACCGGATAACCGGTTTCAATTCTTTCCCACGCTTTTACTCCAATCCCGGCGGTGTAGCTTCTCCATATGCCACCACTTGCAGCAGCAGCAAAAATTGTATTAGGATTAAATGGATTGAATTCCACATCAAGAGTTCTTCCGCCAATATTATGTGGTCCTATTTCCTGCCACTGATAATTGGAATTTATTTTTTTTAAACTTGCATTTGATAAGTTGTATGCTCTGAAATATGCATCGGAAAGAATGTCATCATTTGGATAAGCCCTTCGCTCTGTCCAAAATTGCATTGCCTGTAAAGCACCGGAGGTTTTCTTTGGCTTTGTTTTAATATTTGAATTGAAAAAAAATAGTGTTGCGACAATTACTATTATCAATAAAGCAAAAATTATTATTGTTTTGTTTTTCATTAAACTTCCCTCGAAAATTTATTTTTTTCTTCTTGCATCAATGAACGATTTTACTGCGAAGATTAAAAATATCAAACAAAGTACTGCCATAATTGCCTGCACAGTAACAGCTTCAGGACGTTCAACCTGAGCGCCACCAATCATACTGAAAAATTTGAAAAGTCCTCTTATTGTTCCTAACAATCCGAGTAACATTAAGACTGAAACTATATGCATAGTCACCTTCAATTTCTTTTCATTTAACCCTAATACTCCAAGAATAATTACGGGTAGTCCTAAAAATGCCGGAATTAAAGCAGTAATACTTTCACTACTTATACCAAAATATCCAAATAATCCTATAGTGATTAAAATTATTCCAAATATTATTGAAAGAGTTGGCATAGTGTATCTCCTTTATTTTATATTTTTCAAGATTAAAAGTTTGAGTCCGATATACTTATCCCCACCTAATTTCAGATAAGCATTAGATTCGTGACTGATTTTATTCAACAATTTTTTATATAGTGCTTTTTCTTTATCAGAAGAACTTTTCAAAAAATCGGTTAGTTCTTTTTGAATATTATTATAGAAATCTGTTAAAGAGGATGTTAAATCCTGCTGATAAATTAACTCAAAACTTCTCGAAATAAAATATTTTTCGAATTCACCGTGCAAAAGAGGCAGTATTTCTGATTGTTCAAAAATGTTTTTGACAAAAGCAGGTATTTCAGATTGTAATTTTGTCATCTCAGAAATACAAAATATTCCTTGAGGTTTAAGGATTCTTTTTATTTCTTTAATAGTGTTTTTTCTATTGGTATTTGAAAGTGAAACTTGAGAGTAAACAATATCAAAATAGTCTTCCTGAAAGTCTGTATTTTCAAAATCATTTATGCGAATGGAAATGTTTTTACTTTTTTCAATGTTTAGTCTTGACTGAATTAAAGAGTCATAGTCACGTACAATTACATCAACAGATTCAGACTCTTCATCAATAAATTTTTCGGCTATTTTTTCAGACGATTCTCCAATCACCAAAACTTTCTTCTGTTTCAACTCGCATTTGTGTTTTAGGATGCGAAATTGTTTGAATCCTCCCGGTAAAAATATTTTGGTTGTCTGTTTCATAAATGTTTTTTTGCTAAACAAAATTACTCAAAAGAAGGATAAAACATTACTTTTAGAGACAAAACAGGAGTAGATTCAGATATTTCTTTCCTTTCTTTTCTATCAGGCTTATTTTTGAACTATATAAATAATTTAATTGGAGAAAGTATGCACAACAAATTCAAATACTTGGTTTTATTATTTCTTTTTCTCTTCGGCTCGCAGTTATCTATAGCTCAAAAACGAGCTATAAACATTGATGATTTATGGGCTTTGAAAAGAATATCCTCTTTTGATGTAAAACCAGATGGAAACAAAATAGCTTTCGCTGCAACTTCTTTCAGCTTTGAAACAAATAAAGGTAATTCTGATATCTACATCGTAAATTCTGATGGTTCTCAACTAAAAGTAATACTATCATCGGAAAAAAGTGAATCTTCACCGAAATTTGTTCCTAATTCAAATTTAATCTCATACATAAAGTCAGGACAAGTTTGGACTTGCAATATTGATGGCTCTGATGAGAAACAAGTTACTAACATTTATTCCGGAGTAAATGATTATAAATGGTCAAATGATGGTAGCAGGATTTTATTTACTTCCAATGTGTATCCAGATTGTAAAACTCAGGAATGCAATGAAATGAAAGACAAAGAAGAAGAGTCTAGCAAAGTCAAAGCAAAGATTTTTGATCAATTAATGTATCGTCACTGGAATGATTGGAGAGGAGATAAACGAAGTCATCTTTTTATCTTCGATATTAAAAACAATAGCTATAAAGATTTAACAGAAGGATTTACTGAAGATGTACCACCTCTCGCACTTGGCTCATCAAATGATTTTAATTTCTCACCTGATGGGAGTGAAGTAGTTTATACAATGAATCCAGAATTTAGCACTGCAATCAGCACAAATAACGAAATATATCTTCTGAAGCTTGATGGAAAATCTACTCCAAAATTATTATCGCAAAGTAAAGGCGTTGATTGTCAGCCAATTTATTCACCTGACGGAAAATACATTGCCTGGACTTCAATGAAAAGAGCTGGTTTTGAGGCAGATAAAAAAGATATAATTCTTTACGATAGAAAATCAGGTAAACTCAGAAACCTGACTGAGTCGATTGACCGTTCTGTAGAAGATTTCTTATGGTCTAATGATTCAAAATCTATTTTTTTTATTGCACAAAATGAGATTTATAATTCAATTTATAAATTGGACTTATCAACAGGGAAAATAGCGTTATTCCATAAAGAAAATTTTAATGCACAAATAAAACTTTCCTCTGACGATAAAACTATTTTCTTCCTCAAACAAAAAGCAACTTTGCCTTATGAGATTTTCTCTCTGGATAGAGATGGTTCGAATCTTAAACAAATTACATACATTAACAATGATGTTTTATCTCAAATAGAGATGAACTCTGTCGAAACTTTTTGGAGTGATGGAGCAAATGGCGATAAAGTTCAGTCAATTTTAGTAAAACCTCCTTTCTTCGATCCTTCAAAAAAATATCCTATGATATTTTTAATCCACGGTGGTCCTCAGGGCGCGTGGGAAGATAATTTTCATTTCAGATGGAACTATCAAATGTTCGCATCAGAAGGTTATGTTATTATTGCTCCTAATCCACGAGGTTCAACTGGTTATGGACAAAAGTTTACTGATGAAATCTCTGGTGATTGGGGTGGAAAAGTTTTTGAAGACCTGATGAGTGCTTATGATTACGCAGTCAATAACTTTTCTTTCATTGATAAGAATAACACATTTGCAGCCGGTGCCTCTTACGGCGGATATATGATAAATTGGATCGCAGGACATACAGATAGATTTAATGCATTGGTTTCTCACGCTGGAGTATTTAATCTTGAAAGTATGTATGGAACTACAGAAGAACTATGGTTTCCTGAGTGGGAATATGGTGGAACTCCCTGGGAGAAAAGAGAAGTTTATCACAAATGGTCGCCTCACAGATTTATTCATAATTGTAAAACTCCTGTGCTTGTTGTTCACGGTGCTTACGATTTTCGCGTACCAGAGGAACAAGCTTTTCAGTTATTTACTTCGCTTCAAAGATTAGGAGTAGAATCAAAATTTTTGTATTTCCCTGATGAAACTCATTTTGTTGCTAAACCATTAAATGCAAAACTTTGGTGGGCGACTGTTTTAGATTGGTTTAGAAAGTATAAAAAATAATTTACAGAGCGGATGAACTTCCGCTCTAAACTTATATAAAGAGATGAAAAGAAATTATCAGCAATTAAATTTCTATCTGAATATAACTTGAATTTACTCATATTTGGCTTTAGTTTCTAAAATAAATGAATTAACATTGTTCTGTTAATTTTTAATTTTTCAGGGGATTATAAGAGGTAAAAATGAAAGAAAAAGACTTACATATAATTTCTTCCGATGATGAAATCTTCGAAGATTTAAATGATCTTGGTGCTTTTAACATTGGTGGCAAAAGTGAAAAGCAAGTTGAAGAAGAATTTTCCGAAAAGAAAGAATTTGTTGAAGAAAATCTCTGGACAAAATTGGAACGTGTTGGGAAGAAAATTTCTTTTGCCAAAGATATTATGGCCTTATTTAATTATATGATGGATCCTTTTGTTAGCTGGCACAGAAAAGCTATTGTAATAATCGGATTGATATACTTTATTTCACCAATTGACACAATTCCGGATTTAGCCCCATTCATCGGATACCTTGATGATTTGGGTGTTATCACTGCTATGTTGAAATTTCTTGGTAGTGAGCTTATTCCTTATTATGATTCTAAATATCGAAAGTGATTTATGTATAAAATTGTTGATTCGAAAGTTTATTATGAAGGTAAAGTACTGAAACTTCAGGTTGATGAGATTGAATATACTTCGACAAAAAACAAAGGAATAAGAGAAGTTGCTATCCATCCTGGCGGTTCAGTAATTGTCCCAATTACAAATGAAGGTAAATTTGTTTTAGTAAAACAATTCAGATACCCTCTTCAAAAAGAATTAATCGAATTCCCTGCCGGAAAATTAGATGAAAATGAAGACCCTATGATTTGTGCAGAAAGAGAGCTGGAAGAAGAAACAGGTTATTCGAGTGATACTATTATTTATCTTGGGAAGATTTATACTGCACCCGGATACTGTACAGAGTTGCTTCACATTTTTGTCGCCAGAAATCTTAAATCAGGAAATCATAATAGAGAAGAAGGCGAGAAAGAAATGCAGATATTGGAACTAAATTATGATGATATAATTGATCTTGTCAGGAGAGAAGAAATCACTGATTCAAAAACAATATCTGCATTATTTTATTTGCAAAATAAAGATATTTCTAAGTTTTAATGTTCTCTAACTTTTTATCAATTCTATTTTTAATTTCTTTTGAATTTTCTGAATTTCCGTTAGAATAAGGACATTCATTTTTGTTTTTAGTTGAACCTTCTTGCTGAATTTTGTTATTGAGATATGGACAACCTGAAGACTCCATTTTTTGAATATAAGGGCAAGCTGAATCAGATTTTTTCGGATCATCAGTAAAAGTGAATGCAACTGAAACTGATACGAATGTTAGTAAACTAAATACCAAAAGAAACTTTTTCATATAACCTCCTTTTTCTATTTACAACTTAATGGAGATATTAAAAGTTCAAAAAAATTAATCCCTATCTTCAACAAACATAGTCATCACTCCTCCAATAATCATTGAAAACCCACCAAGAATAAGAGCATAAATAGCTTCTCCACCGAATAAGTTCTTTACGAAAAATCCAAGTATTGCAGCCGCAGTAATTTGAGGAATCACAATAAAAAAGTTGAAAATTCCCATATAAACTCCCATCTTTTCTGCGGGAAGTGAACCAGTTAAAATTGCATAAGGCATTGCAAGAATTGAAGCCCAGGCGAGCCCGATACCTAATTCTGATAATAAAAGCAACTGAGGATCTTTGATGAAATAAAATGAAATAAGTGAAATCCCACCAACCAACAAACTTAAAAGATGAACAGATTTTCTATTGGTTTTCTTTGCAAGCCAGATAATGAAGAATGCCATAATAGCTGCAAAACCATTATAAACAGACATTAACACTCCAACCCAATCAGCCCCTTGATTATACAATTGACTTGTTGGATCATCAGCTCCGTAAATATGTCTCGTTACAGCTGGAGTAGTATAAATCCACATTGCAAATAAAGCGAACCAACTGAAGAATTGTACGATTGCAAGTTGTTTCATTGTCTTTGGCATTTGATATAAATCAGATAAAATAGATACTAAACTATTATTATAATTACCTGATTTCGAAATAAAAGATGAAGCAATTTGAAGTAAACCAAAAATCAAAGAGCCAATAAAAAGTACATATAATCCAAAATCATCTTCATTTAATAGATAATGAAGAATAAAAGTACCAATCAAACCAATTAAACACCATACAACTCCAAATTTCAGAAATCTCTGGTTTGCAATTATTGAACTAACTTTGATAGAGTTTAGCTCCTTTACATCTCCCTGAGAATATCTTTTTAATTCTTCCGGAGAATATTCCTTGGATGAAATAACCGTCCAAAGCACCGCTAATAAAAAAACAGCTCCACCAATATAAAATGAGAATTTAACTGATTGAGGAATTTCACCTTCGGGGGCTATGTTAGTAATCCCGAACCAATTTGTCAGCATATAAGGTAAAGCCGACGCAATTACAGCTCCAGTGCCAATAAAAAAACTTTGCATCGAAAAACCTAAAGTACGTTGTTCAGATGGCAGCATATCTCCGACGAAAGCCCTGAAAGGTTCCATAGATATATTTATAGAGGCGTCCATAATCCAAAGCATTCCTGCAGCAATCCATAAAGTTGGCGAGTTCGGCATAAAAACTATTGCTAAAGATGCCAATATTGCTCCGACAAGAAAGAAAGGCCTTCTTCTTCCTAATCTGTTCCAGGTCTTATCACTTAGGTGACCAACAATGGGTTGTACAATCAACCCTGTTACAGGGGCTGCAATCCACAATAATGGAATGGTTTCGAGGTTTGCTCCAAGTGTTTCAAAAATCCTACTCACGTTTGCATTTTGAAGAGCAAATCCAAATTGAATTCCTAAAAATCCAAAACTCATATTCCATATTTGCCAGAAGGACAATTGCGGTTTTTTCATTCCAAAACCTTTCATTTGATGAAACCGATAATAATTTAATCATATCAGAAAAATAGTGTTTAATTGATAAATTAGCATATAAAATATTTTTTTGATTATTAAACAAAAGAGAATTCAATGAGTAAATTATCAATCTTATCAGAATTATGGGAGTTTCTCAAAGTCAGGAAAAAATGGTGGCTGATGCCGATAATTATTTTTCTTGTATTACTGGGTGCTTTAATAGTATTAACGCAAGGCTCTGCACTTGCTCCTTTTATTTATGCAATTTTTTAAATAAAGAAAAAAAATAGAATAAGAATTTTGGTACCTCAGAGACCTCCAAAAGCTGAAGATAGTCCCAAAACTTATAGTAAAAGATAGGCGAGTGACTAAGAAGAACATTGAAAGGGAAAATGATAATAATGAATAATTTATAATTTATAATTAAGAATTTATAATGATTAAAACGTCAATTATTATTTCATTTTATAATAAGATTGAGTACTTAAAACTCGTATTGGCAGGATTTGAGATTCAATCTGAAAACGATTTTGAAATAATTATTGCAGATGATGGGTCGAATCAACAGGTTCTGAGTGAAATTCAAAAAAAAATTTCTTCTTACTCTTTCAGAATAAAACATATTTGGCAGGAAGATAAAGGTTTCAGAAAAAATAAAATTTTGAATAAAGCAATATTGGCTTCTGAATCTGAATACCTGATTTTTATTGATGGGGATTGTGTCCCTCATTCACATTTTATTGAAGGTCATTTGTCAAATGCTGAGACTAATAAAATTCTTACTGGCAGACGAGTTAATCTATCGGAAAAGTTGACAAACCAATTGGATGAACAAAAAATCAAGCAAAAAATTCTTGAGAAGAAGTTTTATAAACTGATTTTCGATGGAATAATTGGAGAATCCGTCGATGTTGAAAAAGGAGTTTATATTAAAAACAAAAATCTGCTGCAATTTCTCAACCGAAAAGAAAGAGGATTATTAGGCTGCAATTTTTCATTGTTTAAGCAAGATCTTCTGGACATAAACGGTTTTGATGAAAGATATGAAGCCCCATCAATTGGAGAAGATTCAGATATTCAATTCAGATTAGAACTTGTGGGTAAAAAAATCAAATCAGTAAATCATATTGCAATTCAATATCATCTTTATCATAAACTTCAAGAAAGACCGCAGAAGAATTTAGATTTATTCGAAGAAGTTAAAAGAAAACCAATCCATTTTACTCCCTTCGGTCTTAATAAATAAGTTAAAACAGTAATTTATCCGTAAAACTTTAGGTTAATCTTAAAATAATCCTAAAAAAATTTGGTATTTAAACTTTTCCTCCTATATTTGCCCCCAACATTTTGGGAAAAAATATGATTGATGAAATTGATATAAAAATATTGCGAATTCTTCAAAAGGAAGGCAGAGCCAAATTAAATGAATTAGCTGACTCAGTAAATCTTACAGTGCCATCTGTGAGTGAAAGGTTGCATAAATTAGAAAGCAAAGGTTATATAAAGGGTTATTATGCCAAGTTAGATAGAAAATTATTTGGGAATGATATAACTGTTTTTATTCATGTAATTATGGACTCTTCGAAACATTACAAGAATTTAATATCAAAAGTTGAAAAAATTCCTGAAATACTTGAATGTCACGCAATTCTTGGAGAAGGCTCTCATTTACTTAAGGCAGTTGTTAAGAATACAGAAGCATTGGAAAAACTTTTAAGCGAAATACAGACCTGGCCGGGTGTTATTGCAACAAAAACAACTTACGTTTTGTCCACTGTGAAAGAAACTTTTGAAATTAAGATTTGAAAATAACTATCAATTAACTATAACTAATAATTATTAACCAATTTAGGAGGTATATGTCAAAATCTGATAATGGAGCAATCGAAAAAGTGCTCGGGTATATAAAGGACAACAAAATCCAGTTTGTTGATTTGAAGTTTATGGATTTCCCGGGTCAATGGCAGCATTTTACGGTGCCTGTTTCTCAGTTCGATGAATCATCATTTGAGAATGGATTTGGATTCGACGCTTCTTCAATTCGTGGTTGGAAAGCAATAAACGAAAGTGATATGCTTATTATTCCTGACCCGGCAACAATGTTTCTTGATCCCTTTATAAAAGCCCCGACAATTTCACTTATTTGTGATGTTTACGAACCAGCTACAATGGAAAAATACACTCGCTGCCCTCGGAATATCTCTCAAAAAGCTGAAGCTTACTTAATCTCAACGGGAATTGGCGATACAAGTTATTTCGGTCCGGAAGCAGAATTCTTTGTATTTGATGATGTACGTTATGAGTCCAAACCAAATGGAAGTTTTTATTCAGTTGATTCTATAGAAGGGAGGTGGAATTCTGGTAGGGATGAAAATCCTAATCTTGGATATAAACCTAGATATAAAGAAGGATATTTTCCCGTTCCACCAACTGATTCATTAGTGGATTTACGTAATGAAATGGTGAATAATTTAATTAACTGCGGAATAGATGTTGAAGCGCAACATCACGAAGTTGCTAGTGGAGGGCAGTGTGAGATAGATTTAAGGTTTGCCCCACTGCTAAAGGCTGCTGACCAGTTACTTTTATTCAAATATGTTGTAAAAAATACTGCAAAAGCAAATAATAAAACCGTTACTTATATGCCAAAGCCAATATTTGGTGATAATGGCAGTGGTATGCACGTACACACTTCAATATGGAAAAAAGGTAAACCATTGTTTGCTGGAACTGGTTATGCTGGTTTGAGTGAAACTGCTCTTTATTTTATTGGTGGATTACTAAAACACGCAGCAAGCCTTTTAGCATTTACAAATCCCACAACTAATTCTTATAAAAGATTAGTTCCTGGTTTTGAAGCTCCTGTTAATCTTGCATACTCGCAGAGAAATCGTAGTGCATCAATAAGAATTCCAATGTATTCATCTTCACCAAATTCAAAAAGAATTGAATTCAGATGTCCTGACCCTTCAGCAAATCCTTATTTAGCCTTCTCTGCAATCTTAATGGCTGGTCTGGACGGAATAATTAATAAAATTGATCCGGGTGAACCATTAGATAAAGATATCTATGATTTGCCACCAGAAGAATTAAAGAATGTCCCTTCAACTCCGGGTTCGCTTGAAGAAGCTTTGAAAGCGTTAGCTAAAGACCACGATTATTTATTAAAAGGAGATGTTTTTACGGAAGATGTAATTGAAACATGGATCAAGTATAAAATGGATAAAGAAGTAAAACCTATGGCTCTTCAACCACATCCTTATGAATTCTCACTATACTATGATGTTTAGTCTCTAGTTCTCAAGCTGTTTCAAATTATGCACGATTTGAAACAGCTCTCATTAAAATTGAATGATTAATCAATTTGACTTGTTGTTAAAAAAACAGAAGATTATTTTTCTAACAAAAAAAAGAGGTTATTATGTTAATGGTTCAGGATGTGGATTTAACCCCCAACCCACACGCATTAAAATTCATTCTCAACGAAAAATTATTAAATTACGAAACAAGACAATATTCAAGTAAAACAGAAGCTGAAATTGACCCTTTTGCAAAGGCAATCTTTGATATACCTGGTGTAGTTTCTGTATTTTATATGGACAAATTTGTAACCATCGAAAAGTCGAAAGATGCAAACTGGGGATCAATTCAGAGACCTTTCATAAATCTTTTGAAGGATTTTGATAAAAATCTTATCCCAGCCGAAAAAGAACTGTCAGTTACAGAAAAAGAGAGCAATGAACTTTTAATGAAAGTAAATGAATTACTTGATCAGAAAGTTCGCCCTGCTTTAGCAGGTGACGGAGGCGGTCTTGAAGTACTTGGTATTGAAGGAATGACAATAAAAATAAGGTACCAGGGTGCTTGTGGTAGCTGCCCAAGTTCAATTAGTGGTACTTTAATGGCAATTGAAGGATTATTAAAAAGAGATATTCATCCGGCAATTCAGGTTATTCCTGCGTAATTCTATGTCCTTGAAAAGTTTTACAACCTTTCAGCTTAATGAGATTGATTTTTTCTTGATTAGTGAGGATAATAAAATTATTAAAATCGGGATGAATGAAGAACTACCTGATGAGCATATGATGGTTTATAAAACTTTGAAGGATAAAATATTTAAAACATGTTATCTACAACTGTATGAATTCTTTTTCAAAGGAAGAAAGAATTTTGATATAAGCTTTAAATTGATTGGTACTGATTTTCAAAAAAAAGTTTGGAAATCTTTATCAAAAATTCCTTATGGAGCGACTGTTTCTTACCAGGAAATTGCAAGAAAAATTAAAAATCCAAAAGCTGTGAGAGCTGTAGGATTAGCTAATAAATCGAATCCTTTACCTATAATTATTCCTTGTCATAGGGTAATAGGTAAAAACGGAAAACTAGTTGGTTATAGCGGAGGGCTTGAATTAAAAGCTAAATTATTGAATTTGGAAAGAGAGAATATTAAGGTTAAAAAAAGGGGCTGTCTAAAAAGAGGTAAAAAGTCATTGCGAACGAGTCTTCGAGTGAAGCAATCTTTATCTTTTAATTCAAAAATGAGATCACTTCACTTCGTTCGTGATGACAAAATTACTTTTTAGACAACCCCACAAAAATTAAAGAAGAAAAACTATTTTATTTCAGTTATTTTGCTTATATCTGATAATTTCACGAATCGCTCATTGAATTTAAAAGTTCCTTTATCAGTTCTAATAGATTTTACCACTTTCACCATTGTGAAATCCTGTTTCT
>CALEBT010000026.1 GCA_937942875.1 uncultured Ignavibacterium sp.
GAACATTTCAGCTGCTCTACCTCCGTTAGCCAACGGATGAGCTACGCCAGCAATTTGAAATTCTAAATCTTGTTTAAGAACATTTCAGCTGCTCTACCTCCGTTAGCCAACGGATGAGCTACGCCAGCAATTTGAAATTCTAAATCTTGTTTAAGTACATTTCTGCTGCTCTACCTCCGTTAGCTAACGGATGAGCTACAACAGTATTTCAATAATTGAGTTGCAAAATTAAAAGACTTTGTTCTATTTATCAAATTTACTTTTCCGTCTCTTCCCCAAAATCAGATTTTTTTGAAAAGATTCTGAATTGAACCATTTTCTGTCGAATTTTTTTGATTAGTTCGAAAATTAAATCATCAAATTCAAATTGCTCTCCCGGATTTAATATCATTCCTGATTTTGAAGCAACAAAACCAGCAACCGTGTTGTAATCATCAGATTCAGGCAACTTATAATTGAATATCTCATTAAAATCACTGATATTCATCGTTCCTAAAACATAATACTTTCCATCAGTTCCTTTACTGTATTCAGAAAATTCTTTGCCTTCGGTTCTGATTTCACCTATAATTTCTTCAAGGATGTCTTCCATCGTGATCATTCCTTCAGTTCCGCCATATTCATCAGTTACTATTGCCACGCGCTGCCCTTGTTTTTGCATCTCTTTAAGAGTTTGAAAAATAGGTTTGTTCTCAGGAACAAAATATGCAGGTCTCATTAATTCTTTAAAGTTAATTTGTTTTCCAGAGATTGAAACTTTCATTACATCTTTTGTGTGAAGAACTCCAATTATATTATCAATTGTTTTATCATAAACCGGAATTAATGTATGCCCTGTTTGAATTATTTTTTGAATATTTGTCTGATCATCATCTAAAATATCCAAAGCCACCATTTCTGTTCTCGGAATCATGACTTGTTCTACGGTCAAGTCAGTTGTTTCAAAAATATTTTCAATAATTTCCTGCTCTGTCTGATCTACAGTGCCAGATTTTACACCGTCAGAAATTATATCCAATATTTCATCCTCAAAAGGTTTAGTCTCACTAAACGCAGTCTTTTCCTTAAATGGTCTCAGAAATAAATTTGCTAAAAATGTTACTGATGTTGAGAAAGGAGAAAGAATTCTTGAAAGAAATAAAACCTTTCTGACTGATTTTCTTCCAATATAATCGGAATACTTAAACGCAATTGATTTAGGTATTAGTACATTAAAAATCAATACTATAAAAGTAAGTGATAGCGCGGTAATTAATAAAGAAAGAATCGTTGCAACTTCCTGTAAGCCTTGGTACTGTTGAATAAAATTAAAGAAATATTCATTAATGATTAAATAACCAATTATGCTTATTATGACTAAGTTTATTGTATATAGAAAATTTACCGAACCGTACACTGCATCCTGAGTCTGAAGAAATCTCTCAAAAATTTCTGCATCGGGATCGTTATTTTCTTCAAGCTCACTGATTTTATTTTCTCCGAATGCACCTAATGCAATTTCAGAAACTGATAATAAAAAGTTTATTATTAAGAGAATAACTATTATGAATATCAGTAACATCAAACTCCGTAGTAGTGATAGAAATACAGCACAAAAATAGTGTTAAAGTTATTTGAATCATAAGTTATATTTGAGGTGTTAAATAATTATTAAATAAATAAAATGAAACCAAAGCAGATAAAAATTCTTAATAAAGAAAGTCTTGTTATTAAGTGGGATAATGAAAAGGAAACTAAGATTTCAATAAAATATTTAAGAGACGAATGTCCGTGTGCAAACTGTAAAGGGGAGACCATATTATTAAAAACTTATCGCCCTCCTAAATTAAATATCTTTACTCCTGAAATGTATCTCATACAAAAAATAGAACCAGTTGGTAGTTATGCAATTCAGATAACCTGGAAGGATGGGCACAATACAGGGATATATTCCTGGGAATATTTACTGAAACTTGAAGCAGATGAAAAAGGTAATAAAACTCAGAATTATCAACCACTAATATGATAACGAAGAATGACATCAAATACTTCGCCTCGTTGAATCTAAAGAAATACAGAAATCAGGAGAAAAAGTTTTTAGCTGAAGGTATTAAAATTGTATTAGAAGGAATAGAAAGTTATTATCCCTGTGAATTAGTTTTAGTTACTTATGAATTTGCCGAAAACAACGAGAACTTGATTAAGAAATTAAAAAGGAAGAATATCAGAATTGAATTATTGAACTCACCTGATTTTCAAAAAATCTCTGATACTAAAACTCCTCAAGGTATAATAGGCGTTTTCAAGTTTGATAAATTGGTTTTTTATCCATCCAAAGAACATACGAATGTTATTGTCTATCTTGACAATATCTCCGACCCGGGTAATCTTGGTACAATATTGCGAACTTGTGACTGGTTCGGGGTTTCAGAGGTATTAATTAGTCCGAAATCATCTGAATATCTTAACCCCAAAGTTATTCGTGCTTCGATGGGCTCGGTATTCCATTTAACGATTTATGAAGATGTCGATTTTGATCTTATAAGTGAAATTAAGTTTAATGGTTACAAAATTATTTGTAGTGATTTGGAGGGTGAAAATCTTTTCAATTTCAGATTTCCCGGAAAATGTCTTATTACTTTATCATCAGAATCATCAGGACCTTCGCAAGAAGTCATTTTATTAGCAGATAAAGTTATTACCATTCCCAGAGCCGGAGATGCTGAGTCATTAAATGTTGCTGTTGCAGCAGGAATAATAATCTCAAGGATAATAGAACACGGATAAAACTGATACGACGGATTTTATCGGATTAATTCTGTGAGCATTAGTTTAATCAACAGTATTAGTATGTAATTAAATTAAACTACTTTCTTATATACATAAAGAAGAAAAAGATAAGCGCCTGAAGCAAAATGATAGCAGCACCACTTGGAATATCTAAATAATAAGACAATAACAAACCTAAAAAAGATGAAGTTATTCCAAAGTAAATAGATAAGATTGTCATTTTTGAAAAGGTACGAGCTACTAAACGTGCTGAAGCTGCAGGAATAACAAGAAAAGCAGCCATTAAAACAATCCCAACAACTTTTATTGATACAACAATTGTTATTGCTACCATTATATTCAATAAGTAATCATCAATAATAACTTTTATTTTATCAGTGTAAGCTAATTCCCTATCGAAAGAGGAATAAGCCCATCGTTTCCAATAAGGGAAAAGCAAAGCTGTCAATACTGATAGTGAAAAAGTGATTAATATATCATTGTTGTTAACTGCCAGAATAGAACCAAAAAGATAATTGAAAGCATCGCTTGAGTAATTTCTTTTTAACGAAATAAAAATTATACCCAAAGCCATTGAAACTGAGAAAAAAATTCCAATAGTTGTATCCTCAGCTAAATTAGTTTTTTCTTTAACATAGGTTATTCCAACAGCAATCATAATTGTAAATGGAATTGCAATCAGTAAAGGTTCCTGATTAAAGAAAAGCCCAATAGCAACTCCGCCAAATGCAGCGTGGGCTAATCCACTTCCTAAAAACCCCATACCTCTTTGGACAACAAAAACACCATAGTAACTTGAGAGAAACCCAACCAAAGCACCCGAAATAATTGCTCTTTGGAGAAAGGGAAGAGTGAAAATTTCTAACATCAGTTTTCTTCCTTATAATTGTGCTTATGACCAATGTGTCCGAATGCAATTCTCAAATTATTCTCACTTAGTGCTTCTTTAGGAGAGGCAAAAGAAATTTGGTTTCTGTTGAGGAGTAAAACTAAATCTGAATGGTGGTGTGCAACGTGCCAGTCGTGTGTTATCATCAATACCGTCGCTCCCGATTTGCTTTGATAATTTTCAAGCAGATTGTAAAGGTCAGATTCTCCTATAGCATCAATTCCAGTTGCTGGTTCATCAAGAACTATAAGTTTGGGATTACGCACAAAACTTCTGGCAAGGCAAACTCTTTGTAATTCTCCACCGGATAAAGTTGAAAGAGAACGTTCTGCAAGATGTTCAGATTTAACAAGAGATAAAGCTTCATAAGCTAAATTTTTTGAATTGCCTCTTATTTTCCAGGGCCATTTTTTCATTAATCCACTGGCTACTAACTCAATAGCAATTGCAGGAAATTTTCTGTCCATTGTTTTAAATTGAGGAACATAACCAATCAAAGCAGGATCAACCTCATAAGGATTTTTGCCAAATACTGAAATATGACCTGAATAATTTTTAATCAAACCAAGCACAATTTTTAGCAAAGTAGTCTTCCCTGCTCCATTCGGACCGACAATTGAGATAAACTTTCCTTCAGGAACTGAGATATTTATATCTGAGAGAATTGATATTCCGTTATAATTAAAAGATAAATTTTGGGTTTCCACTATTGAATTCATTTCAATGCCTTGGCTATAATCTCCAAATTGTGATTTACTACGCTAACATAATCCATTAAATTTTCTGTCCCACCAATCGGATCCAGTACATAATATTTAATTCCAACAGATTCGGCAAGAATTTTTGTTGTTCTGTCGCTATGCTGTTTGTTTGTGAATATTGCCTTGACATTATTCTTCTTAACCACATCCATCATCATTTTCATTTCTTTTGGAGACAACACTTGCCCCGGTGAAACTTCCAAAAATCCAACGATATTAAATTCGTATCTTTTAAAGAAGTAATTATAAAATGGATGTGAGGAAAAAATATTTCTGTTTTGAATTGTTTTGGTTTTTTGAAAGATATTACTATCTAATTGTTCTAATTTAGATTTGAATATTTCACTATTTGCTATAAAAGTATATTTTTTATCAGGGAAATGCTTTATCAACAAACTAACAATATTGTTTGTCATTCCTTTTACCGTTATGGGGTCTGTCCAGAAATGAGGATCGAATCCTTCGTGAGAATGATTTTGATTATGAGTATGATCAACAGTAAGATTTTTATTTGAAAGAGGTTCTGAAATATTTAAACGAAGAGTATCAGGTAGTAAATCAGATAACTGAATTTTATTTTTTGCTTCAAGTTTTGAAGCCCAACCATCTAATTGCTTATCACCATATATAAACAATTCTGCTTTTTGAACTTTTATTAAATCAGAAGGAACCATCTCGTAAGTATGTGGGTCTATTGATGCGGTCAAAAGAACATTTATTACAAGTTCGTCCTTTACAATTTCTTGAAGAATAAATTTGAAAGGATAGATAGTTACAAGTATGTCAACTTTATAATTCTTTTTATCACACGAAGTAAAAACTAAAACAGCAATAAGAATAAACAATAACTTTTTCATCAATTCTTTTTTTTATTTACCTTTCTTATCAAAAAATAAATACCAAGCAGAACAAAGGGAATACTTAATAATTGTCCCATATTCAAAGGAAGAGTTGCTTCAAATGCAGATTGATTTTCCTTAAAGAATTCAACAAAGATTCTGAAACCAAAGATTAAAATCAGGAACAAACCGAAATTAGCTCCTTCTTTCAACTCAGATTTTTGCTTGTAATAATTCAAGTACAGCAGAAAAGCAGATATGAAATAAAACGTTGCTTCATAAAGTTGAGTAGGATGCCGTGGCAAGTTATCAACTCTCAAAAAAACAAATGCCCAGGCAACATCAGTTGGTTTTCCATAAATCTCTGAATTGAATAAATTACCTAATCTTATAAGTGCTCCGCCTAAAGCAATAACAATCACCAGACGATCCAGAATCCAAAGTAGATTTTGTCCCTTCATTTTCTTTGAAAAAATATACAAAGCAGTCAAGATTCCAATTGCTGCTCCGTGAGATGCTAATCCACCCTGCCAGACTTTAAGAATTTCCAATGGATTGGACAGATAATATTCAGCATCATAGAAAAGGCAATGACCGAGTCTTGCTCCAATAACAGTACCCAAAATTACATAGATAGAAAGTTTATCCAAATCTTCGAGAGGTTTTTTGTCGTTCTTATAAATTTTTTGCATTATAAGATAACCGAAGACAAAAGCTAAAGCGAAAAGCAGTCCATACCATCTAATTGAGAGCGGACCCAATCTAATAATCTCAGGGCTTATAGTCCACCATATTTCTGCTATGTTCATAGAAGTTTATTTTTTGTTTTAACAAATATATTGTTTTAATGTAGAATTTATAATTAAGAATGAATAATTTAGAATTTATAATGTAGAATGTATAATGTAGAATTAAAATAATTTTAAGTGTTTAGTGTTAAGTGTTAAATGAGGAAAGCATAGAACATAGTGAAAAGATTGGATGATTAGCTGATTGAGGATTGAAGACTGTAAACTGGATTTATTAATCGTAAAACTTCAAAGTCTAAGTCCATAATCATTCAATTCAAACTACCTACTACCTACTACCTACTACCTACTACCTACTACTTACTACTTACTACTTACTACCTACAACAAACTAATCCAACCCCGAAGGCCTGATATGATAATAAAAAATAATACCACACAAAACGTAAAATCCCAGCGGGATGATATAAGTATAATCTTTTTACATTACAGTCGATTTTTATCAAATCTTTGAAAATAAACAACAAAAGCTTTGCTTCAATCATTTTCTGCAGCTGAATTAATTCAGCGGCAAATTCTATAAACTTTATTTCCTCTGATTCCAGATAATATCCTTTAATTACCCACTCAATTTTCCCCAATGCATTCATAAATCACTTCATTATTTTTGCGGTGAATTAAATAAAACTGATTATGGAATATTTATTAAGCATTGTTATTGGATACATTCTTGGTTCATTCCCAACTGCTTATGTACTATTGAAGAAGAAAGGAATAGATATAACTAAAGCAGGAAGCGGAAATGTCGGAGCAATGAATTCTTATGAAGTTACAAACTCAAAATCAACCGGAGTTATAGTACTGTTGATTGATTTTCTCAAAGGATTTTTAAGTGTTTACATCGTTGGTCTTATTTATCCGGTAAACTTTGTGCTTCAGGGAGTTGCAATGATTTTTGCAATATTCAGTCATTGTTATAATCCGTGGATAAATTTTAATGGTGGACGAGGATTAGCTACTGCAGCTGGTGGAATAATTCTTATTTTTTATCCTCTGCTTTTAATCTGGTTAATTCTTTGGGCTATTACTTACATAATGAAGAAGAACATTCATATTTCAAATCTTGCTGCTACTCTGTTATCATTGTTAGTAGTTTTTAACAATGCTGAACTTTCAGTAAAATACAGTAGTCCAAATGCAAATAGCTCCGAGTCACTTGTACTCATAGTGACTATGGGTTTACTTTTAATCCTAATAAAGCATATTGATCCATTAAAAGATTTAATAAAAGATTTTAAGGAAAAAGGAATCAGAAAATGATAAGCAAAAAAACTTTTTATGTAACTGTTTCAATATTGATTGTTCTCATCATCTCATCTGTAGTTTACCTTAAAGAAAGCTGGGATGTAAGAGAAATAAATCCTCCGGCAAATAAACAAATACTAATTTCTCAAAATCAGTTACAGGATGATATCAACAATTCCAGAAAAAATATAATTACTCAAACAGTTGAACAAGTAAGTCCAGCAGTAGTGGGTATCAACGTAATTGAAATCCGTCAATACAGAGATCCATTCAGTTATTTTTTTGATGATCCGTTTTTCAGACAATTTTTCGGTGACAGGAGAAATTACAGCCAGAGAGTTCAGGGATTAGGTTCCGGATTTATAATTTCACCTGATGGCTATATTATTACAAATGATCACGTTGCCGGCAATGCAAGTGAAATTACTGTAACAATGACTGACGGCTCACATCACAAAGCTGAAATCGTTGGTACTGACCCGGTTTCTGATATATGTTTGCTGAAAATTGATGGTAAAAATCTACCATATCTTGAATTAGGGAATTCAGGTGATGTAATAATTGGCGAATGGGTCATTGCTTTAGGAAATCCTTTCGGATTGTTTGACCTGAATGATCAGCCGACTGTTACTGTCGGTGTTATAAGTGCCAAGGGAATGAATCTTGAACCACTGAATAACAGATATTATATAAATATGCTTCAGACAGATGCAGCAATAAACGGTGGGAACAGCGGCGGTCCGTTAGTAAACAGTCTTGGTCAGGTAATTGGAATGAATACTTTAATTTTCACTGCAGGTGGAAGCCAGGGAAATATTGGTTTAGGTTTTGCAATTCCTATAAACAAAGTAAGAAGAATAGTTACGGAGTTAAAAGAAAAAGGTTCTATTGAAAGAGATTTCCAGATCGGAATGAGTATTCAAAGTATTGATGAAGGAATTGCAAGATATTATGATCTTAAAAATACCCGTGGAGTTATAGTTACCAGAGTTACTCCAAACTCCCCTGCTGACAAAGCAGATATTAGAGCCGGAGATATTATAACTGAAATTGAAGGATATAAAATAAATAACGAAAAAGTTTTATTTGGAGTTTTTCAGGAGTTCAGAGTTAATCAGACAATCAATATTAGTATAATTAGAGATAATAAAGAACAAATTAAAAAAATGAAATTGGTAAGAAAATGATACAAAGATATTCCCTCCCTGAAATGTCAGCTATTTGGGGAGATAAATTCAAATTTGAAACGTGGATGAAAATTGAAATTCTTGCCTGTGAAGCAAGAGCTGCAAAAGGTGAAATCCCTATTTCTGATTTGGAGCAAATAAAATCAAAGGCTGCATTTGATATTAAACGTGTGTTAGAAATTGAGGAAACAACAAAGCACGATGTTATAGCTTTTCTTACTAATGTCGCTGAGTATGTCGGACCTGCATCAAGACATATCCATTATGGAATGACTTCTTCTGATATTCTGGATACTACCCTTTCCTATCAGATGAAATCTGCTGGAGAAATTTTATTAAAGCAACTTTATGAATTCAAAGAAGTTTTGAAGCAAAGAGCTATTGAGCATAAATCAACAATATGTATAGGAAGAACACACGGCATTCACGCAGAGCCAACAACTATGGGCTTAAAGTTTGCTCTCTGGTTTGAAGAAATAAAAAGAAATATTAAAAGATTAGAAAATGCTATTTCTGAAATAGGCGTTGGTAAAATCAGTGGTGCAGTTGGCACTTTTGAACATTTAACTCCGGATATTGAGCAATATGTCTGTGAAAAGTTGGGTTTGAAAGCTGATCCGATTTCAACACAAATAATTCAGAGGGATAGGCACGCTCATTTCCTCACGACTCTCGCAGTTATTGCGGCTACCTTAGAAAAAATAGCGACCGAAATCAGACATCTTCAAAAAACTGAAGTGCTCGAAGCTGAAGAATATTTTTCTAAAGGTCAGAAAGGCTCTTCTGCAATGCCACATAAAAGGAATCCCATTATAAGTGAAAGAATTTGTGGACTTGCACGATTGATCAGAAGTAATTCTATCGCAGCAATGGAAAATGTCGCACTTTGGCACGAACGGGATATTTCACATTCTTCTGTTGAAAGAGTGATTATTCCCGATAGTTGTATCGCTTTGAATTACATTCTTGAACTATCTATTATTCTGATTAAAAATCTTATTATTTATCCTGAAAATATGCTTAAAAATATTAATCTTACGAGAGGTTTAGTTTTTTCACAAACTTTTTTACTTAAATTTATTGAAAAAGGAATTACACGAGAGGAAGCATATAAAATAGTACAGGATTCTGCAATGACTGTCTGGAAACACCAGGATACTGATTTAAGAAATGAACTATTAAAATCTGACGAGGTAAAAAAATATCTGACGAAAGAAGAAATAGAAGAAACTTTTAGCTTTGATAAAATGTTGAAAAATGTGGATATAATTTTTCAACGTACAATTTATAGTGAGGAATAAATGAAAAGCATCTTTAATATTCTAATTTGTATTCTGACTTTTGGATTTTTTCGCTGTGGAGGTAATGCCCAATCATTAAAAGAGGGACAATTAGCTCCGGATTTCACTCTTGAAGATGAAAATTCTAATAGTTACACTTTATCAGATTTCAGAGATAAATCACCGGTAGTAATTTTCTTTTACCCCAAAGCAGGAACACCAGGATGCACCAAACAGGCTTGTGGTATCAGAGATAATATATCAAACTTTGAAGACAATGACATTGCAATCTTTGGAATTAGTGTGGACTCAAAAGAGGCACTAAAAAAATTTAAGAAAGAAAATAATTTAAACTTCCCTATTCTTTCAGATGAAGATAAGAATGTATCAAAATCTTATGATGTACTCAATAATCTTGGTATGTCAAGCAGGGTAACATTTATTATTGATAAAGAAGGCAAAATTGCCCATATCTTAAGAGATATAAATATCAGTGAACACGCAAACCAGGTATTTGAACTGGCATTAAAATTAAAGTAATTAAAAATTGAGTAAATAATGAAATTCAAGTCTAACACTTATAAAATAGTTCTTTTTTTCGCCGTCATAGTTCTCATAAGTATTCTTTTTGCGAAGGATAAAAATTATTATGGTGCACATTCAGTTACTGATACAATAAAAGTTATTTTACCGGAAAGCAAGCACAAATCAGAAACGAAATTAGTAACCAGCATTCTTACACGTTATCATTACAAGAAATTCTCATTAAATGATTCATTATCATCTGTTATCTTTGATAAATTTATTAACTCTTTGGATAACGGGAAAAACTATTTCTTAGCCAGCGATATCAAAGAATTCGAAAAGTTCAGACAACAAATAGATGATATGCTTATCAATGAAGAAATTGTGTTCTTCTTTAATGTTTTTAACAAATATATTCAACGTGTAAGAGAGAGAGTTGAGTTTGCTAATAATGCACTTGAAAACGAGTTGGATTTCACCACTGACGAATATTTTCTGATTAAAAGAGATTCGATTGACTGGTTTAAAACAAAAGAAGAACTTAATGCCGATTGGTTGAAAAGAATTAAAAATGATGCTCTTATATATAGACTGAATGAAAAAGACTGGGATTTTATAAAAACTACACTTCAGAAAAGATATAACAACCTGTTGAAATTTTTACTTCAGAGTAATGCAGACGATGTTTACCAACTGGCAATGAATTCATTTGCTGAGTCAATAGACCCTCACACAAATTATTTCTCCCCAATTACTTCTGATAACTTTAAAATTGATATGTCCTTATCTTTAGAAGGAATCGGAGCAAGACTTCAGACAGAAGATGATTACACTAAAATATTTGAAATAATTCCCGGTGGTCCTGCAGATAAAAGCAAAGAGTTGAAAGCTGATGACAGAATTATTGCTGTTGCACAAGGTGAGGACGGTGAATTTGAAGATGTTATCGGATGGAGGATTAACGATGTTGTTAAAAAGATTCGTGGCGAAAAAGGAACTGTTGTTAGATTATTAATCATTCCTGCAGGCGAAAGTCTTAATTCAAAGCCAAAAGAGATCAAACTTGTAAGAGAAAAAGTTAAAATTGAAGATCAGGCAGCAAAAAGTAAGATGATTGAGCTGGAACAGAATGGGAAAACATTTAAAATCGGAGTAATTGAAATTCCTAAATTCTACACAGATTTTGAAGCCAGAAGAACGGGTGAAGATGGCAAAAGCACAACCAAAGATGTTAAAAATCTGATTAAAGAACTTAAATCACAAGGTATGGATGGACTTATCATTGATTTGAGAAATAACGGCGGCGGTGCATTAAACGAAGCAGTAGAATTAACAGGTTTATTTATTGATTATGGCCCGGTGGTTCAGGTCAGAAATTCAATGAATATTATAGAAGTAAACTCAGACCTTGATTCAACAATTTATTATGATGGTCCATTAGCGGTATTAATTAACAGATTCAGCGCTTCTGCTTCAGAAATATTTGCCTCTGCAATTCAGGACTATGGTCGTGGAATAATAATAGGAGAAAATTCTTTCGGGAAAGGTACTGTTCAGAATCTTATTGATCTGAATATGATGTCTTCAAACCGGAATGATAAATTCGGTCAAGTTAAATTAACTGTTGCCAAGTTTTATAGAATTAATGGTGAAACGACACAGAAATACGGAACAAGACCTGATATTGAATTCCCATCCTATTTTTCTCCTGATGAATTTGGAGAATCAACCCAGAAAGCAGCCCTTCAACCTGATAAAATTAATCCACTTAATTATAAAAAAGTCAGCGATATTTCGCTTGTTTTAAGTGATTTGAAACTACGTCACGAAAAGAGAGCAAATTCTGATCCCGAATTTGAATATTTGCTTAATCAAATTGAAGAGTATAAAATTTCTCGCGATCAAAGAATAATCTCACTTAATGAGCAAAAAAGGAAGAAAGAACAAGATGAAAAGGAAGAGAGAAAATTTAAAATGGAGAATGAATACAGAATTAAAAAAGGTATGGCTCCTATTGAAAAAGGAGATAAAACAAATTCAGTTAAAGAAATTGAAAATGATTATCCTTTAAATGAATCAGGAAGGATAATAATAGATATGTTAAGTCTTACAAAATAACTCGGAATTAAAATGTTTAAAGGTATTTCTAAAAACTTTCAATTGATTTTTTTAATCTTGTTATTCCTAACATTTTTTTCTCCATCTTGTGCAAGTCAGGAAGAAAAACTTACTTTGGCTAAACAGGAAGTAGAAATAATAAACAGTAAACTTGATAAAGCAGAAATGGTTACTGGATTAATGTTCAGGGGTGAAAACAGATATGCTTACAGAGCATATTTTTTAGATAACAAATTAGTTTACATATTTTCAGATATAAACATTGGCAGCCGAAGTGCATCTACAAATTTTTATTATTTCCATAAAGGCAATTTGATTTATCTGAGCCAGCAGGAAGTTGGATTTGATCCTGTGGAAAACAAAAGAAAAAGATCCGTAAAAACCGATATTTATTTTGATGGTAAAGAGGTCCTGGATGCAGTAAGAATAGTTTCAGGTAAATATGCCGAAGTAACTAAAGAAGAAATTGATGAGGTTCAGGAAGAAGCAAAAAAATTGTATAATGCAGCAGTTGAAAAGAAACAGAGTACCACTAAATAATACTGTTATCTTTAATTGTTTTAATCTCACTTTTAAATAAATTCAGAGTGATATTTAACTCAAATTTTGTTAATACTGATTACTTTCATTAAGAAGACTTAGTAAAGAATTTTTTACTTCTTCAGTTGGAAATTTTTCTGAAGTCCACAGTTCAAATGATTTTGCAGCCTGATAAATAAGCATATTCAAACCGTTATTTATCTCTGCATTTGCTTGTTTGGCAAATTCAAGGAATCTGGTTATCTGAGGATTATAAACTAAATCAAAGACAATCTGATTTTTATTGAAAAACTTTTCCGAATTAACAACAGCGTCATCCACTTCGGGAATCATTCCGAGTGGAGTAGTATTGATAACCAATTTCGAATTTTGAACTACATCAACAAGATCTGGTGGAGCAAATTTTAAAACTTCAATTGCATCAAATTTCATCTTTTCACTGAAGATATCTTTTAAGTTTAATGCTCTGTCTTCAGTTCTGTTAATTAAATAAATCTTTCGTGGTTTGAAATTTTTTATCAGTGAATAAATAACTGCTCTTGAAGAGCCACCGGCACCAAAAATAGTATAAACCTCATCTGATAAATCGTTCTTATACGGCAACAGAGTTTCTGTTATTCCATAAACATCAGTGTTGTATCCGGAAAGATTACCTTCATTGATTATCACTGTGTTTACTGAACCAATAATTGATGATTCATCTGAAAGATGATTTAATAATTGTAGGATTTTTGTTTTATAAGGAATAGTTACGTTGAACCCCAAAAAGTTTAACGAAATCATACCTTTAACAGCTCTTTTTAAGTTTACTGAATCAACGTCAAATGGGATATAATAATAATCAAGGTTTTTTAATTTGAGGGCGAGATTATGAATATAAGGTGAATAAGTTTGTTTAATCGGG
>CALEBT010000027.1 GCA_937942875.1 uncultured Ignavibacterium sp.
GATTGAAATCCTATCACGGAGGAGATGTTGAAAATAAATTTATTCAGCGTCTCGAAAAGGAATTAGATTTACGCGGTATGCTCGATGTTATTCGTCACGGAATTATAGACAGCGGTGTCAAATTCAAACTGGCATTTTTCAAACCGGACAGCGGATTAAACCCCGACACAATAAAACAATACAGTTTTAACAAACACTACATAACAAGACAAGTTCATTTTTCTACGAAGAATAATAAAAGTATTGATCTTCTTCTTTCACTTAACGGATTACCCGTTGCAACAATCGAATTAAAAAATCATTTTACCGGACAGAGAGTAAATGATGCAATGGAGCAGTATATAACCAGTCGGGATCCTAAAGAATTATTATTTCAATTTAAGAAAAGAGCCATTGTGCATTTTACAGTTGACCCTGATGAAATTTATTTCACAACTAAATTAGAAGGCGAGCAGACAAGATTTTTTCCGTTTAATAAAGGTTATAATAATGGAGCCGGTAATCCACCTGCAAAAGATTACACAACATATCGTTCTGCTTATTTCTGGGAAGAGATTTTGGAAATTGACAGTTGGACAGAAATTATTGGAAGATATATTCATCTTCAGCGCGAAGAGCGAATAGTTGAAGGGAAAAAGTATCACAAAGACTCAATTCTATTTCCTCGTTTTCATCAGCTTGATGCAGTCAGGAAACTGATTAAACACGCAAAAAAATACGGAAGCGGTCATCGCTATTTAATTCAACACTCAGCCGGAAGCGGAAAAAGCAATTCAATTGCGTGGCTGGCGTATCGTTTATCATCTCTTTATGATGATATTGATAAAAAGATTTTTGATTCGGTAATTGTCATAACAGATAGAAATGTTCTCGACCAGCAGTTACAAAACACAATTTATCAGTTTGAACATAAATCTGGTGTAATTCAAAGAATTGAAATTGATTCTAAACAATTAGCCGAAGCCATTACAAAAGGTGTAAGTATAATTATTACAACGCTACAAAAATTTCCATTTGCACTAAATCATCTCTCAGAAATTCCAAACAGAAACTATGCAGTTATAATTGATGAAGCACACAGCAGTCAAGGCGGCGAAGCAAGCAGAAAAATGGTTGAAGCTTTAGTTGGTAATAATCTTTCTTTGGAGGAATCAGAAAAAATTGAAAATGAAATCGAGCAGTCTTCTGAAGATGAAGAAGATTACATTCGAGAAGCCATTCAGAAAAGAGGACCGCAAAAAAATATTTCATTCTTTGCTTTTACTGCTACTCCGAAAGCAAAAACATTGGAGGTTTTCGGTACGAGAGATGAAGAAGGTAAACCAAAACCATTTCATCTATATTCAATGCGGCAAGCAATTGAAGAAGGATTTATTCTTGATGTGCTAAAAAATTATACCACCTATGAAACTTACTATCGTTTTTGCAAAACAATAGAAGACGACCCAACGCTGAATAAAAAGAAGGCAGTAAGAGCAATTGCAAGATTTGCTTCCTTACACCCGACAAACATTGCTCAAAAAACAGAAGTAATGGTTGAACATTTTCGTCAGGTTACAATGAAGAAAATCGGAGGGAAAGCAAAGGCAATGGTTGTTACAGCTTCACGCAAACACGCTTTAAGGTATTATCTTGAGTTCAAAGACTATATAAAAGAAAAGGGTTACACCGGTATTAAACCACTCGTTGCTTTTTCTGGGACTTTGATTGACGATTTATTCCCGGAAGGAGTAACAGAAGCCCAGTTGAATAAATTTGGCGAAAAAGAATTGCCTGAAAAATTTTCTACAAATGAATATCAGGTTTTACTTGTTGCAGATAAATATCAATATGGTTTTGATCAACCTTTGCTGCACACTATGTATGTAGATAAAAAACTTTCCGGAGTAAAAGCCGTTCAGACATTATCAAGATTAAACAGAACTTATCCAGGGAAAGAGGATACTTTTGTTTTAGATTTTGCAAATGACAGACAAACAATTATAGATTCTTTCCAGCCGTATTATGAAATGACAACAATGACCGATACAACTGATCCAAATCATTTGTATGACTTAAAAGGCAAAACTGATTCCGCACAAGTTTATTTTCAATCCGAAGTTGATGGGTTTGCAAAAATATTTTATAAAACCGATAGCACAGTAAAGGATCAGGCAAACTTATATGGGTTTATTGAACCCGCTGTTGACCGATACAAACAACTGGATGAGGAAAAACAAGATGAGTTTAAAAGTGCGTTGACATCTTTTGTCAGATTATATTCTTATCTATCGCAGATTATGCCTTTCAAGGATGTTGAATTAGAGAAGCTTTATTCCTTCGGTAGATTTTTATTAACCAAACTGCCCAAAGTTGATTACACCGAAAGATTGAAATTAGATAATGAAGTTGCTCTAGAGTATTATCGTTTACAAAAAATTGCTGAAGGCGATTTGGTTCTGCAAATTCAGGGGAAACACGAGCTTGATCCTACAACTGAAGCTGGTATCAAACGAGAAAAAGAAGAGAAAGATAAATTATCAAATATTATAGCAGTGCTTAATGAAAAATATGCTACTGATTTTACAGATGCTGATAGATTATACTTTGAACAGATTGAGCAGGCATTATTTGAAAATGAAGAGCTGAAAATCAGAGCGAGAAATAATCCACTGGAAAACTTTAAATATGCATTTGATGAAGTTTTTATTCAAACTTTAATTGACAGAATGGATGCAAATCAGGATATTTTTGAAAAAATTATGAGTAATGACGATTTCAAAGAAGATGTAAAGAAATTATTGATTAGGAAAATATATGAGCGATTTAATAAGTCTGAAAGTGAATCTGATTGAAAAGAACAACAATTAGTACAGTAATTATACGAATTATTAAATTATCTTTTTTTTTCAGTTCACAAGATTTAGTAATAAAATTAAATTTTGAGAATAAGAGGAGGGGTTGAAAATGCACAAAATTTTTCTTCCCTATGGATTCAGTTGTGAAATAGAAGAAGGGCAGGATTTTACTATTAATAGTCCTGCAGGCTACTT
>CALEBT010000028.1 GCA_937942875.1 uncultured Ignavibacterium sp.
AAAAAATCTTACAACAGAAACACATATCTCGATTATCGATTCCATCAAGAAGTCTTGTTCTTTAATAAAGAAATATTGTGATTAGTTTGAAAATTAAATTATAAAAATTCGTTATTGGTTATTCAATATAAGACCTGAGAAAATTAAGAAAGGTATGATATAATTTTAATAAGATTTGTCCAATATATATAAAGAACTCAAATTTTATGATACTACTCATATCTAACAATTGAATATAATTTTAATTTTCGACTTATGGTTTGATAATCTCTATCCAATCATAATATCTATCTAATGTTAAAAATCTGGTATCAAAAAACGAATTATGATAAAGAAATACAAACTGCCCATTGTACTTTTTAACGATATTAACAATATTCTCTAACTTTTGTCTGAATTGATCGGGCATATCAAGTTTTTGATATTCAGTTACACTTACCTCCATAAATATAAGTGGACTCTCTTTTAATTTAAGTTTCTTTCTGGTAAGAAAATTAAAAACCGAATAGCTAAAACTTGTTCCGCACCTGAAACCCTCCATTTCAGCAAAACCTAAAGTATGATCAGTTTCCAAATCGTTATCTTCCCATATCTGCCATGTGTATGGAACTCTGAATCTTAAATAATGGTGTCTGCCGTTTTTTATTTTTGTGTCGGTTTTCTCACACAATTCAAGATATTCATTTTTCCAAATATCAGGATTTTCAGTTGAATAATAACTCGCGTGAATTCCAATAATATGCCCCCTAAACTTTATTTTATTAAATATTTCCTGCATTATTTTAGAAGAATTATCATAACCAGGATCATATTTTGTTCTAGGAGAATTGATGAAGAAAAAATTTGATTTAACTCCGATTGCTTCGCTTGCATTCATTAGAATATCGTAAGAATATCCTAAATCAAATTTCGGATTAATTTTATTTAAAAGGTAAACGGGGATATCTCTAAAAGCATTCATAAAATTCTTTCTTTTCAACAGATTTCTAAAAAAAGAATTTCTCAGCATCCTTAAATTCATTAGTCTGAGAGGTGAATCTATGTCGTGTGTAATTATTGGAGTGTAATATCTTTCTTTTCGTTCAAGTTCCGGATTCAAATATTTAAGCATATTCCACAAAAATTCTGTGTATTCATCAACAACAGGTCTGTGTACTAAGTTAAATTTACAAGCCAATGAATTTTTATATCTAAACCTTCCATGCTCATCTAAATCCTCAGAAACATATTCTTCCCACCTGCTTAGAAATAAAAACGCCCCTGCTATCAAATCCACTTCACAAGAAATTTTTCCATTTTCAATTTTTATTTCAGGCTTACCGTATAGAACAGGCAGATTTTGTTCAAAGCAAAATTGTGAGTTTAAGAATTTAATTTCGTTGGGCAAGTTTCTTTTGTTTAAATAATCAAGTTCACCTTTTGTTTCAGACCAGAAATAATCCTTAAGCATTAAAACATTTCCATTAGGTAACTCAATTTGATAAGTGTTATCATCTAAATCATTAATAAAATTAAATTGTAATCCTAAAAACTCACCCAGAAGAATTTCAAGAGTATATTTCTTTTCCGAAATGTTCTTTGAATTAACATGAATATTTATCATAACTATAATCCGATTGTATATAACAATGAGTATTTAAAGATCTGAATCGGATTCCGCTTTTTCCAGTAATTTATTATCTGACTTTTCCGAATGTTTTTTATATGTGTTTTCCTGACTTCAAACAAAGGTTCTTCTAAATTATTTTTATAAACTATAGAGCAATTAAGTAAATCATTCGAAACATGAGCATCATTTCCAACAATTTTAATCTTCTTGAATTTATTTGCAAGATCCATCGCATGTTCGTTTAAACTATCGTTTAGACGGGCATTAAAAACCTCAATAAAATCAAATTCATCAATAAAGTCATTCTGATGAATAAGAAACAGATTATGGGATTTATATGGATGAGGCAAACAGAGGAATGCCCCCTGCTCTTTAAATTTTTTTATAACTTCTTGATAATTGCCTGGCTTTACCTCTTGAATTACAGGAAAACCAATAATGTCTCCAATATCTGATTGTACCTCTTCTCCAACAATAACCTGAAATTTGTTACCATACTTATTTTCGGCATACTTTTGAGCTTCAATAGCTCCTTCTATATTGTTATGATCTGTTATAATTGCAACTTCATAGCCGTGTTGAAAAAGGTAATCAACTATAAAAGAGGGCTCCAGCAAACTATCAAATGAATATTTCGTATGTATATGAAAATTAATTTTTTTGTTTAATAAATCCATGAGGGTACTTTTTAGTTCTGAATAGTTTAATAAAAAAATGTAAGAAGTTGTGTAAAACTACAAATGGATCATCCCAATGTATATTTGTATTAAATTTTATTTTCTTTTTAAGTAATAAGAAATCTTTTCGTTGATTTTTATTACTAAATATGTACCAGAGCCAATCGCCTGGTATCGTCCATCTGAAATAAACATCTTTTTTATAATCCGAATACGGGATGGGTTTATCAGTCGCTAAGAGATAGTTGAGGTATGGAAAGTTTATTCCGGCAGCATAGCTTAATTCCAGCGATCCCCAAAATTTAGGGTTAATCTCCATTAGTCTGAGTTCATTGTTTTGCAGATTTCTCTTAAATTCTATCATAGAAACACCAGTCCAATTAAGTTCTCTTAACAATTTATCACCGTATTTTTTTAGTTCAGGATTATAAATGCTCTTTGCTAAGGTACTTGCACCCCCTGTTACAGGAAACTCGTGAATTCTCTCGTGCATAAAATAACCCTGACATTCGCCATTTTTATAAACAGAATAATAACCGGTTCCTACACCTGTAACATATTCTTGAACAACAGGATATTCATCATTTTGCTTCTTCTCAGATAGTATTCTATTCATGTTCATTTCGTATTCTGCTTTGCTGTTACAGTAGAAAACTCCTCCTTCGTAATAATTCGTCTTTTTAATTACACAAGGGAATTGGATTTCTTGTGCTACAATACCAACATCATTAAGATCTGTGATGTAAAATGTTCTTGGGATTGGCACATTTAGGCTTTCAGCAAGTTTAAATGTTAGGTTTTTGTCCTGAGCAACTCTCATAGTTTCAATATTAACAACAGGAACTTTGCAATACTTCTCAATTTTATCTTTATATTGAGACGCAAACCTGCATGATATATTACCAACAGGCATAAAAACTTCAATATTATTCTTTATTAATATTTTTTCCAGTTCATTCCAGAAATTTTCAAATGATTCATTATTATTTTTTTGTAATAAATTTGTTTTAAATAAAAATCTTCTATCTGGTAACAACGAAATGTAATTTAGATCATATTTATTATTACATATCACGCCAACTTTTAAGTTCACGGATTTTAATGCTCTTACTATGGCATTTGTATTTTGATAATTACCATCTGTCAAAAGTACATTTATATTCATAAGGTCTTTTTGGATGAATTACTTTATTGTGCGATATTAAGGTTTTAGGAATTATGAAATAATTCATTTGCAATTTAAATATGTAAGAAGTAAGATAAAATTTAGTTAAAAATTAGAATATGAACCACCGGCGAAAATAATTTCTCCCCTTTTGGGATTTTATATACATCGTCATTCATTATTCCTTGTTCGATATTCAGTATTCTAAAAACATTCTATTACCGTTGACTTTAGTCAACCGGGTAAAAACAATTCCGAATCCACCGGTTGGCTTTAGCCACATACTAAAGCAACGGAATTGACAGGAGTCAATGCCCTAAGTTATAAAAATGATTACAAAAGTAGGGAACAGTCTCCTGACTGTTCCGTAATATCAACGCTCTGTTTTTATTGTTATAAAAACTTACTACTGCAGCCCAATTTTCTGTTATCTTAATCTGTTAGTTTTTATTAAATCCTGAAAGGATGATATTATTGTAAAAGGACCCGGTAAGAAATAACCTTAAATCCAGAAAGGATGATATCATTTTTTAATGAAGCTGTAAGAAAAGTTATCTGAAAATTAAATGATCATAATGTCACTCCTTCGGAGTTTTTATATGCTGTTGTATTTCATTTGTTACAATAATCTCTCCCCTTCGGGGATTTTAATTCACTTCGTCATTCGTCATTCCTTGTTCGAAATTCAGTATTCTAATAGCATTCTATTACCGTTGACTTCAGTCAACGGGATGACACAATAGCAACACTCTACACGGCTTTAGCCGCATAATAAAGCAACAGAATTGACAGGAGTCAATTCCCACAATAATAATACTCACAACAGCGTGTCTCTCAATCAAATTTAAAAGCCTCTCCTTTGGAGAGGTTTGGTGAGGCCAAAAAAAAGACACGCCAAAGCGTGTCCCTAAAAATTGCCTACTGCCTATTACCTACTGCATACTCCCCAAAATTTCATCTCAACAATATCATCTTCTTCGTACTAATATACCCATCGGTTTGTAATCTGTAAACATAAACCCCTGATGCCAAATCCGAAGCATTGAATTCAACTTCATATCTGCCCGGCTCTTTGTACTCATCCACCAGTATTGCAACTTCATTACCAAGTATATCAAATACTTTGAGACTTACCAAAGTCCCTTCTCCTTTGGAGAAGGGATTTAGGGATGAGGCTGGTATGCTGTATCTAATCTTTGTTACAGGATTAAACGGATTCGGAAAATTCTGCTCAAGTGCAAAATCATTAGGTTTAATATTGTTATCTTCATTACCTGAAACTACAAGCTGTCCGTAAATTTCAGTTTCCCAAATATTTGCCCAATCGCTTTCATTATTCCCTGTTACTA
>CALEBT010000029.1 GCA_937942875.1 uncultured Ignavibacterium sp.
AATTTTAAATTATTATATTTGAATGAGTTATTATTATTGTATAAAAACTTTTTAAGCGCATTTGGAACAATTTCAATAAAAGAGAATGAAGAAAAGAAAAACAGTTTCTACTTAAATACTGAAATTCGAATGAAAGGAACAGGATTATTCAGTTATATAAAATGTTCTGATTATGGAAAAATTAAAATAGATGAAAATGGCTTCGTTTCTGAAATAACTTTCAATAAAAACAATAAATGTATTTTCAATGCAAAAAATAAGAATCAGGAGAAAAAATGAAGAATTATGTAATAATTAGTTCATCAATAATATTCATAATTTTTGTAGTTCTTTCTGTTTTAGGTTTTGAACAGAAAATTGATCCAAAAATTACTGCATTTAATAAATCTTTGTCTTATGAATCAGAAAAAAATTATGAGGATGCGATTAAAGAATTATTAAATGTTTATAACACTGATAAGGATAACTATTTAATTAACATTAGGTTAGGATGGTTATACTATAATATCGGGTTAAATAATGAGTCTTTTACTTATTATGAAAAAGCGAGTAAAATTCAACCAAATAGTGTCGAAGCAAAGATTGGTTTAACTTTACCCTTATCAAAACTTGAAAAATGGGACGAGGTCAAAAAAATATATGAGCAGATTCTAAAATTGGATCCGCAGAATTATACTGCTAATTTGAGATTGGGTCAATATTATTTATTAAGGGGAAATTATCCGGAAGCAAATAAGTATTTATCCGTTAGTTTTAATAATTATCCATCAGATTATGAATCAAATTTATCTTATGGCTGGACACAGTATTATATCGGTAATAAAAAACGGGCTAAAGAATTATTTTTTAATACTTTAATGCTTTCTCCTAATGACTCACTTGCAACAATAGGATACAATCTTTCAAGATGAAAATAATTCTAATATTACTGTTTTCGTCGATTCTTGTTTTGGCTCAGGAATCATATACAATTATCTCAGTTTCTCCATTTTATACTTATGGTAAATATTCTAATAAAGTTTTATCTAATTCCAAAGCCATATATGGTACAGTTAACCTTAGCGGAAGTGTGATTCTATCTTCTGGTTATGATATGATTTCAATGAAGTATGATGACTGGAATTACAATCAAAATTCATTTTCCGCTTCAGCATTGTTTAGAATTTCAGACTTACATTTAAAATTAGCAGGAATTAAAGTTCGTGGCGATTTTATAGATAATCTTTTCAATCAGAGCTTTAATTATCAAGATGAGGTTTATTCAATAACCTCAGAGTTAATTTATAAATACAACTGGAATTACTTTGGTATAGGTTTGAATTACTCAAATTCCGGGAAAGGTTTTAATATTTTGAAAGCTTATAATATGAATATAAGATATGAATTCTTTTTTAACTATTACACATATTTATCTTTTCGGCCAAACTGTTATTTTGAAAACTCAACTAAAAAACTTTTCTCTTTTGCATCCAAGCTAACTCATTGGTTTTCTCCTGATTTTATTGGTAATATAAATTTGACTTTAGGCAATCGGCGTTACTATTTTGATAACGATTTATTAACTATTTACAATCAGTATGAAACTCAGAAATTAGTTTTAGGTGGTAGTTTAGATTATTCTATTATTGATGAATTAAATATTTCAGGTGGATATCAGCATACAAAATTTGAGAGTTTTAGTGTGAACTATTTTTTCCTCGGATTACGTTCAAAAATTATTTTTTAAGCAAATTCATCCTAATCAATAAATCATCGGATATCTTTTCATAAATAATTAGAATAATCAAAAAAAATAATTCAGTCTCATTCTGATATCTAAAAATAGAATGAACGGATAACAGAATCATTATTTTTAATTGATTACTGCATTAAAAGCATCTTTTTTGTTTCAGTTATAATCTGATTCGTTTTCAGATCTTGAGCTGACAATCTGTAAAAATAAACGCCTGAAGATAAATTCAGGTTTGCGACTTTGTAATTAAATTTTCTTGAGTAGTAACCTGGTTCTAAAATATCATTTACTATTGTATGAATTAGCTCACCTCTGACATCAAAAATCTGTATAACTGTTCTGGAAGCGCTACTGATCTGAAATTCAATTGTTGTTTCTGGATTAAAAGCATTTGGATAGTTTTGTAGTAATCGTGTTTCATTAGGTGCTTGAATTTCAATACTAATCATATTACTATACTCGAACTTTCCATCTGTATCGATCATTTTTAATCGAAAATAATGAATTCCAGATTGGACATTCTGTATTTTATAAGAATAGCTTCTGGGACTATTACTATTACCTTGTCCTTCGATAAAACCTATTGTTTCCCAATCGATTAGCATATTATCTGAATTACCATTTGCGCTTTGTATTTCAAATCCATAACTACTGATTTCTGTTTCCGTTGACCAGGAAAATACTAAATTTGAATTGATCATTTTACAATCAAAATTTACAAGTTTAACCGGCAGGGGATTGTTACCTTCAGGATCAGTAATAGATGGTGTTAGATTGTAAGGGGATTGATCAATTGTTAAACCTGTGCAAGTGCCATCAACAGTATTATTTGTATTTGCACCTGATGATATATCATAAACTAACCAAAAATAATTACTCCCATTAGAAAGTGTTTGATTAGCTGTTATTGTAAAACTGCCATTTGGATTATTTACTGTGCTGCCATATTGATTTGATGTAGAGAATGTTGATGAGGTAGTATAATATACTCTCGCTGCGGTTATATCAGATGTATTAGAAGTACCACTTGTTGTAAATGTTATTGATTGAACAGTAACAGCAGGATTATAAACAGATTTCAGATAATAAAGACATATAATTGGATTGTTATTAGAGCCGGGAGTTAAAGTACTTGTTGATGCCTGAACTGTGAAAACAGTATCGTTTTTTCCAACGTAAACAGGACCTGCAGGACTGCCGCCATAATTTCTTGAACCATTTGTAGGCTGAGAAGTACTCGCTCCGTCATAAACTATATTTCCAGAGTCATTGTTAAAATCGTAGAAAGCAACTGTGTTTGCATCAGCTGTGTAGGATGATGGAGTAAAATTTGAAGTGTATCTGATTATATTCGAAAATCTTACATTATCTAAAAATCCTCTGAATGATGGATAATTGTTATTATCATAATCGTGCTTTTCAGCACCGAAAACTACATAAGGATCATTACTGTAACTTGTTGAGCGACCAACTCTGTATGAAACATTTCCTGTAGGACCTGTGCCTGATGCTGATTGAGTGCCGTCAACATAAATTCGCATTTGACCATTAATGTGATTTCTTGTTACTGCAATATGAACCCATTTATTATTAGGTATTTGAGAAGAAGTTATGATTGTATATGAACTGCTGCCATTATTTACTCCGAATGCAATCCTGCCACCAGCAAGTGAAATTCCATAATCTCCATAATCACCGTTTCCAAATATGTCACGGTCAATTATTATATGACCTAATGTCCAATCATCATTTGATCCTTGAGAGGCTGAGTTGCCTAAAGGATTGTCAGCGAGAACAGCTTTCATTTCAAATTCAATTGTAAATGATTCACCAATATTTATTGGCTGTGTTTGATTTGAAATTAAAAATTTTACTCTGTCAATATCATTAACACCATTACCAAAGAATTTCAGGCATTTATCTTGAGTAAAAATATTTTTAGATGAGAGAAATATTATTATCATCACGGCTAAAAGTTTCTTTATGCTCATAATTTCCTCTTTTTTTATTCAATAATATAAAATTTTATGAAATTTTTAAGTGGATTCTTTAAATGATGTGATTTATTTAATAATTTTTTTCTGCTTTACTTAATTGAAGAATTATCTGAACGATTAATTATTCAGGCACAAAATCAGAACTTTTTGTTTTTTTTTGTCTCATTGAACCTTTTAATAATCTTTAACTACAAATTATTACTAAAAACTTGATCACAAATTTCAAATCTTTTTGTGTAAATCAAGGAACTTATAACAAGAAACTCTAGGCTCAGAATTCAAAATCTTTTTTTAACAATTATAAATTTCAGAGAATTTTCTTGACTTTAAATAAAAATTTTGTTTTATTGCCTAAGCATTTTTTAGGGGTATTCTTTTGAGATTAAAAATTGAACTGCACGCAAATAAAACTAAGACAATTCCTTTTAACTATCACTACCAGTTTTCTTCTGCTATTTACTTACTCTTAAAATTTGGCTCACCTGAGTTTTCTGGTTTTCTTCATAATATTGGTTACAAACTAAACGGCAAACCATATAAGCTCTTTACATTCTCACTAAAGTTTGAAAAATACAGAGCAAATCAGACTGAAATAATCTTAGAAAGCCCTCGGTTACATCTAACAGTATCTTCACCAAAAATA
>CALEBT010000030.1 GCA_937942875.1 uncultured Ignavibacterium sp.
ACTTGAACTTTACAAAAAAGATAAAAATCTTGCTATCGAATATCTTACAAATTATTGTTTTGACTGGCAGGTAAAAGTAGTCGAACGATGCTGGCTCTTGTTTGAAGAATTATTAACAAAATACGATGAACTATATTGAATTAAGTATGAAGATCATTTTAAGAACAGAGTTTTCTTAAAATTAATTTTATTCGAGGCGATATTATGATATCAGTAGTTTTTTCTATATCTCTAATTACAATTTCAATTATCAGTATTCGCATAATTGATAATTTGAAAGTTAATGAAATTCATCGGAATTACTTTGAAGGGTTAATTTTCGGACTGATTGCAGCTTTGGCCATTTTTCTTCATTATAATTTAGTTGAGCCTAATGCTCTTGTTCCCAAAATTACTGTTTTCTTAGGCTATTCTTCTCTTATTGCCTTGTCGTTCTTTTTATTTGGATACAAAGCAGGATTTATCACTCTGATATTACAGCTAATATCAAGGGTTTCTATTAATAATGAATTTTTAGAATATTCTGTAATTCTTGCCTTTATTTCGGCTTTGAATGGTTTTTACTTCAACCTTATTAACAAAGGGAATAATTCAAAATATACAGATTATAAAATCGCAGTCATTTTAGCATTGATGCAAAGTTTCCTGACGCTGATTGTTTTTTTTATTGGTCCTTACAAAGTGTTATATAAAAATTTATATAACATTTTAATATACATCGTCCCAGTTGAAATTTTTATAAATAGTCTTATTGCAATTGTTATATTGAAATTCCGATTCCAATCAAAATTACTATACAACTTAAAATATGAAGAAGCCATACTGTCAAATGTTTTATATAATTTGAGCGAAGCTGTAATAATCATTGATGAGCATCAAAACATTTTACGAATTAATAATTTAGCTGAAAAACTTACTGGCTTCAAAGTCAATGAAATTAAAAACAGAAAACTCGCTGAGGTTTTTATAATAGAAGATGAAAATTTTTCAAAGACATTTTATGATCAGATAAAAAACCTCAAAAAGAATGAAATTAAAAATCACCCTGATATTACTATAATTTCGAAAAAAGGTGAAAAAATTGATGTAGAATGCAAAATAACTTGTGTATTTGAAGAAGAGTTTAGTCAAACCTTAATTGTTATTTTAATTAGAGATTTAACAGAAATTAAAAACAGCCATAAAAAAATAGAAGAATCTGAAAAAAGATTTCGCCAATTCTTTAATTTTTCATTAGAAGGTATCTGGAGATATGAAATAAAAGAACCTGTTGATATTTCTCTCCCAGCCGATGAACAGATAAAACTCTTTTTTGAATTCGGTTATTTATCAGATTGTAATGATACTTTTGCAAAAATGTATGGATTTAATTCAAAAGAAGAACTTATCGGAATCCCTCTAAGTGCTACTCTGATTCCAGATGACCAGAATAACATTAATTATTTGAGGAACTTCATATTAAATAACTATAGACTTTCAAATGCAGAGTCTTTGGAAAAAGATAAGTACGGTAATATTAAATATTTTATTAATAGTCTTTATGGTATCATAGAAAATGATAAAATCATTGGTGCGTGGGGAATTCAAATAGATGTTACAGAAGAAAAACTTACTTCAAAACAAATCAGAGAAAATAACCGATTACTTCTCTCAATTCTCAATGCTCCAAAAGGAATTATAATATTTTCATTGGATAGAAATTATTGTTACACTGCCTTTTCTATTTCTCACAAAGAAACAATGAAAAAAATCTGGGGTGTTGATATTGAAATTGGTATGAATATGCTTGATGCTATAAAACTCGAAGCAGATAAAATTAAGGCTAAAAATAACTTTGATAAAGTACTAAATGGTGAGCATCTGCATCTTTTAGAAGAATATGGAGATGAAAATCTTCAAAGGTCTTTTTGGCTTGATAACTACTCACCAATATATGATGAAAATGAAATAATCGGCTTAGCCGTTTATGTTACTGATATCAGTCAGCAGAAAGAAATTGAATTTGAGCTTGAAAATAAAAATCTTTTACTGAATGCTCTTATAAATACCATACCCGATTCTATCTATGTTAAAGATAAAAACTTAAGAAAAATACTTACTAATAAAACTGATCTTGCCTGGATGGGTTATGATAAAGAAGAGGATGCTCTCGGTAAACGGGATGACGAAATATTTGGAGAAGAACACGCGAAGATCTCTTTAGAAGATGATAAAAAAGTGATTCAGGGAGAATATGTCATTAATCGAGAAGAAAAGATAATCACTAAAAACGGCGACGAGATTTTTATCCTGACAAATAAAGTTCCGATGTATAATAAAGACGGTGAAATAATAGGTTTGGTCGGCACTGGAAGAGATATAACAAATGAAAGGAAATATTTTAATGAATTGATTCAGAACAAACAAAAATTAGAAATAATATTTAATCAATCTTTTCAATTTATAGGACTTCTCACACCTTCGGGAATACTCCTGGAAGCTAATAAGACAGCTTGTGATTTTATAGGTGTAGAACCTAAAGATGTAAGAAATTTGCCATTTTCAGAAACTCTTTGGTGGACTCATTCAAAATATGAACAGGAAAGATTAAATCAGGCGATCAAATCTGCATCTGAAGGAAATTTTACAAGAATGGAAACAACTCATCTTAACAAAGATAAACAGGAAAGAATAATTGATTTTTCTATTACTCCTATTAAAAATAGTTCAGGTGAAGTTGAGTATCTTATTGCCGAAGGTCGTGATATTACTGATATAAAACTTCTTGAAAGGAAATTATCTTTCAGCGAAGAGAAATATAAAATTTTAGTTGAAGCTTCACTCGATGCAATCTCTATTATAAACAGCAAAGGCACAATATTATTTTCAAATGAACAGCATAAAAAGATTTTCCTCTCGATAGAGGATAAATTTACTGATTTCAACTATTTTGAGTTAATATCAGACCAAGATAGAGAAAATTTCAAGAGAGAATTAGAAAATATATTCACCGGAAAAGCCTCTACACTTTTGACTTTCAGATTCAGAAAAAATAAGGATAAAATATTCTGGGGGGAACTAATTATGAAAACTTTTACAGACAGTGAAAATGTTAAACTATGTATGTGTGTTTTGAGAGATATTTCCTATAAAAAGCAAATTGAAGATGAATTGAAAAAACGTGTTTTTGAATTGGAAAAATACAATCAGCTTATGATTGGACGTGAAATAAAAATGGTTGAACTAAAGAAAGAAGTGAATTCTCTTTGTAAAAAATTAGGACTACCTGCTAAATATTCTGATAATGATATTTAACAAACTGGACTGTCTAATTTTTTGTAAAACTAATCTTTAAAAATTAGACAGCCTTAAGTCGTTCACTTATTAATGAATTTTGCCATTAAATCCTTAACTGCATCCTTGTGCAAAAAAGCAGTCATCATCTTTAATTTTACATAGTCTTCGTGATAAAAATAAAATCCTTTTGGTTCTACGTTTCTTGAGCCTGCACCTGAATCTTTAATCAAAAACCAGAATTTACCGTCCACTTCCTTGTAGCCCACTAAGTGAATTCCGTGATCATCTGTAGTTGATTCATTTGAGAAACGGAACTGTCTTGCGTTTTCATCAATATAATCAGAAGGTATATCAAAAGTTGGTATAATCGCACACTTTGACCAGGAATCATATCCAGCCTCTGAAACGTCGCCTGCAATCACCAAAGTATAACCATTTTTAACAGCATTCTTAATAGCATCCATAAAATCATCAAGAGGTACGTTATGATAATCTTTATTGTGCCACCAGTTATCAGGAACTTCATATTCAACTTTTTCCCAATAAGGCTGTTGAAGTATTGAAATCAAATCTATATAATCATCCAGATTTAATTTCAAATAGTCTTTTAGAAAAGTTTGAGGCGTGTAATTCTTTCCTTCATATTCAAAATTAGCAGGAGGCTCTCCAATATAATGATTTAGAATAGCTTTAATATTTGAAACAACTTCTTCTTCATTCCAGATATTATTTTGCTTACAGCTCTTAAGGTAATTATTCATTTCATCAAACATAGTGCTGTGATCGTGAATTTTTTGTTCTGGAAGCAAACCTGAATAAGCAGATAAAGGAACAATTCCATATTTTCTCCATATTCTGACAACCGCATTTGGCTGAGAGCCTTCTCCAAAAACTGAATTTCCTCTTTCCTGAATAAACCGACGAGCTTTTTCTACATAATCCCAATATGCAGTGAAAATTTCTGAGAGTTTAACTTTTTTATTATGTATTCTATAAACTTCTGATTCAAAAAGAGAGGTGGTGCAAAATGACCAACAGGTTCCTGTTTGTCCTTGTGAAACTGGTTCGTTAAACCAGAAATACTTAAACTCATCAGTAGATGTTGGAAGTTTTTGATCTGAGAAATCCACTTTAAAGGATTTTTTCGTTTCCTTTTTCTTTGATTTAAATGATTCAATCTCTTTTAACATTTCCTGGTAAAAACCTTCTTTGGGCTCTACAAACTTTCCTTTATCTTTTACCTGAGCTGAGATTTGAAGGGATAATATTAGAATAAAAGTCGTAATGAAATTTGTAATCTTGAACATAGTTATCTCCAATAAAAATTATTTACATACGAAAATTAAGAACAATATAATTCACTCTAACAAATCTATTAAAAATCTAATTACAAAATTTTTGAAAAATTTTCGAAGTGTTCTTTATTCCCAGAATATTCTTAATAATGCCGTTTGGTTCGAAATGAACGATAATTTTTAGAAAGTGCTTTTTAGGAATAATAAAAATTATTATTACTATGTAGAATCTTCAGTTTCAAGGTATTTTTGAATAACTTCTGAAAGTCTGTGAGGGGTTACTGTTTTTGCCAATACTTCATCTATATTTTGTGGCAAGTTTTTTTTGTCTTCTGTCAAAAATAAAAAGGTGGAATCAGGTTCAATTAAATATATTAAGATTGAATTGGGATTTGTCGTTTTTATTTTATCAATAATAAGATTATTAACAATATCATCAAATTGTTTTTCAAGAATCACAACTTTATGAAACTTCTGAAGGAATAAATTAAAAGCTTTGTGAGGAGTCGATTCATAATCACTTGACTCAAGAAATCGTGAAAGCAGATTTACTGTGTCAAGATAAAGAGATTTATTAGTTCCAATATAAATTATTGCTTTGTTATTAGTAACAGAAGTTAAGTCACTATTTTTTTTCTCTCTGCTATGTTTAAGAACCTTTACTACTCTTTCGTGTATGATTTGTGGGGAAACAGGCTTTAGTATGTAGTCATCTACTTTTAATCCTAATATATCCTTGATTATCTCTGGATCGCTTAAGGCAGAAAGTACAATGGTAGGGATGTCTTTAAATTTTTCATCAGCTTTTAATAATGTGATTAAATCTTTCCCTGTCATAACAGGCATCATATAGTCAACAATAATAATGTCTGGAATATCTTGTTCAATCAAAGCCAACGCTTCTTTGGCACTATTAGCCTCTTTAACATCCATTTGCATTCTTTTTACAAGGACTCTCGAGACAACTTTTGTTATGATAGGGTCATCATCAATAACTAAAGCTTTTAATATTTTCTGATCTATAGGCATATTTTTTCTGTTAAAAGTGGTTTAAAAATAAAAATAAATGTACTTTCAACAAAAGTTATAGATTCTTTTTAACCCTAAGTGAATTTGATATCACGGAAACTGAACTCATAGACATTGCGAAAGCAGCAAAAATTGGATTCAGTAAACCAAAAGCTGCCAATGGTATTCCGATAACATTATATATAAATGCCCAGAATAAATTTTGTTTTATTGCTGTATCAACTTTTTTTGATATTTTCTTGAATAACAAAATGTTATTTAGGTTATCGTTCAAAAGAATTACACTCCCTGATAAAATTGCAATGTCGGTTCCGCTTCCCATTGCAATTCCCACATCAGCTTGAGTTATAGACGGTGCATCGTTTATACCATCACCAATGAAGGCTACTATTTCACCTTTAGCCTGAAATTTTTTTATTATGTTTAATTTATCTTCAGGTAATAATTCTGATTCGAATGCAGTAACTCCACATTTCTCAGCTATTCTTTTCGTTTGTTCAATTTTATCACCTGAAAGAATAAATGACTTTACACCCAATTCTGAAAATTTTCTGATTATTTCTGATGCTTCAGGTTTTATTTCTTCTGAAATAGTGAAAACTGCTTCCAGTTTTTTGTCTATCAAAACATAAACTTCTGATTGAGAATCAATATTTCCCGAAAATAGGTCTATTTCTTTTTCAAATTTGCTTTTCAAAAAATTTCTGTTTCCGATAACTACTTCTTTACCCTCGACGACCGCTTCTATTCCCAATCCGGTTTTGCTATCAAATTGTTCAACTACTTTTTCATTCAGATTAAAGCTCTTTGAAAAACTTATTATTGCTTGTGCAACCGGATGTTCTGATTTTTTTTCTGCAGGAATAACATATTCAAGTAAAGTTTTGATATCAAGATTAAATAATTTGTAAGATTCAACCTTTAATTTATTACTTGTCAATGTTCCTGTTTTATCAAAAAATATTGTGCTTACTTTGTGAAATAGTTCAAGACTGTTTCCATCTCTTATAAGAATTCCTTTTTTTGCAGCACCTCCAATTCCCACTATAAGTGCTGTTGGTATTGCTAATCCTAAAGCACAAGGACAAGCAATGATTAAAACTGAAATGAAATTAACTAAAGCAATGTCCAGTTTATATGAAGTAAAATACCAAACAATAAAACTAATAATTGCGATAGATATAACTATGGGAACAAAAACAGAAGCGATTTTATCAGCAGTTTTTTGTATGGGAGCTTTTACCCCTTGTGATTGCTCCATCAATCTAATTATTTGTCCTAAAGTAGAGTTTGAGGCACTTGTTGTAACTCTGTATTCAATATAACCAGTTTTATTTACTGACCCTGATTTCACTTTTGAGCCTGCCGATTTTTCAACAGGAATGCTCTCTCCGGTAACAATAGATTCATCTACTGTGGAAAATCCTTCGACAACAATTCCATCTGTGGGAATATTTTGACCGGGTTTAATTATTATAATATCATTAGTTCTTAAATCGTCAATATGTTTTTCGATTTCAGTATTTCCGACCTTAACTAATGCTTTTTGTGGTTGAATTTTAACCAATTCATTGATTGCTTCATTTGTCCTGAATTTAGCTTTTGATTCTAACCACCTTCCTAACAGGATTAGAGAAATTATAACTGCAGTTGTATCATAATAAACGTGTTTTTGTAAATTCTCAGGAAGAAGGGAAGGAAAGAATGTAACAATTGCACTGAATAAAAATGCCGAACCAGTTCCAATTGAAATGAGCGAATTCATATCAAATCTCAGATGACTAAGATTTTTAGCAAATTGTATGTAAAACTTTCTCCCTGATAAAATAATTAATAAGAATGTGAGCACGAAAAGAAAAATATTAGTGAAATTATGCGGAAGACCTAATCTATTGATAAAACTATCCGACATCATTGCCATATTAAGAATAAAAACCGGAATAGTAAAAACTAACGAAGTGATAAATTCATTCTTGGCTTTGTCAGGCTTTGTGTTTGCTTTAGAACTGAACAGAGCTTTGGTAATAGATTCGTTTTCGGAACTTTTTACTTCATAACCAGCATCTTCAATTAATTTTTTAACTTCCTCAAAATTGTAATTGTCTTTATCAATAGATAACGTAGCTTTTTCACTTACCAGATTGATAGAGACATTTTTGACTCCCTGCGCTTTACTAATTGCTTTTTCAACACGTGTAACACAACTTGCACAGGTCATCCCATCTATTTTTAATGTAACAGTTTGAACTTTACTCATTAACTATGTTGTAACCAGCTTCTTCAACTATAGATTTCAATTTTTCAAGAGAAATTTGATTTTCATCTAAATCAATTTCAACTAATCCAAGTTCAACTTTGAAGTTTTTTAAGCCTGCTTTTTCAAATTCTTTAATTACGGCTTTAATGCAATGATGGCAGGACATCCCATCAATTTTGAATAATGATGTCATATTTTACTCGTTTTTTGAAGTAAAGATATTGAATAAATTAAAAATATTGAAAGGAGTTATTTTGGAATATTCGGTTTATATAATTATTCATTTTTAATTGTTAATTATAAATTAAGAAAAACCCCCAGATTTGCGTTTCAAATCAAACGTTATAAAAACCATATTGTCTGTTATTAAATACTACAAACTTTTCTGGTCTGTTAGAAACTCTTGGTCTATGATCAACTCTTTGAACTGGATTTTCATAATAATTTCTGTGATTGTCGGCTAAGTTGTATTTTTGATTCATTCTGCTAACGCTTGGATATATAACTGGTTGAACAAACACGGGTGATGCTTTAGCCATTGGTCTTTGAACTACTCTTGAAACTGGTTTTGTGATTATTTCATTACTTTCTTCGACCTGGTTATTTGATTTCTTAATTTTCAAGAACAAATAAAAGAAAATCCAGATTAGAACAAAAAGAGCTGAAAACCCTAATAAACTTGTTTTGATGATTTCTATAAGTGTCATTTTATTCTCCTTAAATTTTCTATAAGATTTGCCAAGTTTGTGCCAGTAAAAAACTGCGAATTTTTGAAAAAAATGAGGTTTATTTGTCGAAATTTTGTATCAAAACGAGATTTTGAAACAAAATGAAAATTGATTTTAATTTTTTCTTTTGATGTAACTCAGCATAAATGAATTCTTAAACAGAGAAACAACTTTTTTGTATTTTAAGGAAAGAAATAATTTCTGTTATTGGAAGGAAATTTACATTATGAATAAAGTTAAAAAGTTTAAGGTTGGACTAACTCAATATTCAGTTACTGTAAATCCCGATGAAAATCTGAATAAAGCTGAAAAATTGATTGAAGATGCTGCCAGAAAAGGAGCGAATGTTATTTGTTTACCTGAACTTTTTAATTCTCTATATTTCTGTCAATCGGAGAATATTGATTTTTTTGACTTAGCAGAAACAATTCCTGGTCACTCAACAGAAGTTCTTTCAAATTTAGCTAAAAAGTTAAAAATCGTTCTAATTGTGCCTTTATTTGAAAAAAGAAATCTTGGACTTTATCACAACTCACTTGCTGCTATCAATACAAAAGGTGAAATAACAGGCATTTACAGAAAGATGCACATTCCCGACGACCCGGCATTTTACGAAAAATTCTATTTCACTCCCGGAGATTTGGGTTATAAAGTATTCGATACGGAATTTGGGAAAATCGGAACTTTGATTTGTTGGGATCAATGGTATCCTGAAGCAGCAAGATTAACTGCATTAAAAGGAGCAGAAGTTATATTTTATCCTACAGCAATTGGCTGGCATCCTTATGAAAAAGAAGAACACGGAAAAGCTCAGTTCGAAAGTTGGCAAACAATTCAACGCTCTCACGCAATAGCAAATGGTGTTTACGTTGCTTCTGTCAATCGAGTTGGAATAGAAAAACAAAATCCTGATTCTGCAGGAATTGAATTCTGGGGAAGAAGTTTTATTTGTGATCCGCAAGGAGTTATTTTAACAGAAGCTTCCTGTGATAAAGAGGAAGTAATTGTTGCAGAGATTGATTTGGACAGAATCGAATATATAAGAAGAAATTGGCCCTTTTTGCGAGATAGAAGAATTGATTCATACCAAAACATAACAAAAAGATTTGATGATTAAATGAAAAGAACATCAAAAAGAACAAACAATCGATCAATATTGAATAAATTCAGACTACCAGCAGAATTTGAGCCGCACGAAGCCACGTGGATTGGTTGGCCCTTTAACAAATCAGATTGGCCCGGAAAATTCAGCCCAATTCCTTGGGTTTATGGAGAGATTGTCCGGTACCTATCCGTTGGTGAGAAAGTAAGAATTCTCGTACAAAATGAAACTGAAAGACAAAAAGCTGTCAGAGTATTAAAATCTGTTCACGCAGATTTGAATAATGTCGAATTTTTCAAAATCAAAACGGACAGAAACTGGCTTCGGGATGCGTCTCCTCAATTTGTTAAAGATGAATATGGAAATACAACTCTCATTAAGTTTAAATTCAACGCTTGGGCGAAATATGATAATTATAAACTTGATGCAAAGATCCCAGATTTTATTGCGAAAAAACTAAAGCTCGATATTCATCAAGCAACTTTCGAGAATAAACCTGTTGTTTTAGAAGGAGGAGCAATTGATTACAATGGTTTCGGGACTTTAATTACAACCGAAGAATGTTTGATGGATGATGAAAATCAAGTAAGAAATCCAAGTTTCTCTAAATCTGATTATGAGGAAGTTTTCAGAAAATATTTAGGAATAAAAAAAGTAATCTGGCTGAAAAAAGGAATTGTTGGAGATGATACTCACGGTCACGTTGATGATATATCAAGATTTGTAAATAAAAATACAGTTGTAACGGTTGTCGAAAGAAATCCAAATGATGATAATTACAAAAATCTTCTTGAGAATAAAGAAATATTACTCGATTCAATTTTACAAGATGGAACAAAGCTGAATGTAGTTGAATTGCCAATGCCTTCGCCTGTAATATTTAAAGGTCAGAGGTTGCCAGCGAGTTATGCGAATTTTTATATTTCTAATTATGCTGTGCTTGTTCCAACTTTCAATGATGAAAATGACAGAAAAGCAATTGGAATTTTAGCTGAATTATTTCCAGATAGAAAAGTCATTGGAATTCACGCAGTTGATTTAGTATGGGGTTTGGGAACAATTCATTGTCTGACACACGAACAAATTTTATAAATTAAATTATTTATATGGAGGTAAAAATGTTAAACTTATTATTGTCTATTCTTTTTTTGATTCTAAATCCTTCGGATAAAATTAAAGTGAAGGATCCGTGGATGAGAGTATCAGCTAAGGGACAATCCTCAGCACTTTATATGAAAATTGAGAATAAAAGCGAAGTTGCTGATACCCTTTACAAAATTGAAGGTAATGTTTCTGAAAAAATTGAAATTCACGAAACATATATGAAAGATGATATGATGGGAATGAGAGAAGTTCCGTTTATTGTAATAAATCCCGGATCAACTTTTGAATTAAAACCAAAATCTCATCATATTATGCTAATTAAATTAAAACAGGATTTAAAGAAAGAAGATAAACACGATTTTATTCTTTACTTTAAAAAAGCCGGAGCAATCAAAATCAAAGCTGAAGTTGAAGAAATGAAAAAGTCATCATCGGAGCATAAGCATTAAATATTTATGAAAAGATTTGATAAACACATTTTTATTTGTAATAACAGCAGACCTCCTGGGCATCCAAGAGGCTGTTGTTTTGATAAAGGCAGTAAAGAATTATTTGATAATCTTAAAATGAAAGTCGCTTCCCAAGGTTTAGATAAAAAAATCAGAGTGAATTTATCTGGTTGTTTGGATGCTTGCGAACAGGGAATAGCGATGGTAGTTTATCCTGAGCAAATATGGTATGGTAATGTTAAAAAAGAAGATATTGATGAAATTATCCAATCTCATTTGATAAACAATAAACCTGTTGAAAGACTTGAATTAAAAGAGCAAGACCTAAATAATGACAAATAGTTCTCAAAAACAGTTAGCAAAAAAAATATTTCAACTGTTGAAAAAGTACTATCCAGAGCCAAAACCTGCTCTGGAATATTCAAGTCCTTTTGAACTTTTAATAGCAACAATTCTTTCTGCACAATGCACTGATGAAAGAGTAAATATCGTTACAAGAACTCTTTTCAAAAAATACAGAAAGCCGGAAGATTATTTGAAAGTCTCAAATGAAGAATTGGAAAAAGACATTTTCTCAACTGGATTTTATAAGCAAAAAGCAAAAAGCATCAAAAACTGTTGTGCTGAATTGATTGAGAAATATAATGGACAGATTCCCGCAGATTTTGAAGCTATGACAAAACTTCCGGGAGTTGGAAGAAAAACTGCTTCTGTTATCGCCGGAAATGCTTTTGGAATTCCGGCAATTGCCGTTGATACTCACGTTATTCGGCTTTCTAATATTTTTAGTTTTGTTAATACCAAAGACCCGGTTAAAATCGAAATGAAATTGAAAGAACTTTTGCCCGAAGAAGATTGGATAATTTCATCACATCTGTTGGCTGCTCACGGAAGGAAAATTTGCATTGCCCGAAAACCTAAATGCCTTGACTGCTTTCTTGCGGATATATGTCCATCATTCAATCCACAATCAAAATCTAAAAAATGATAGAACGGGACAGAAATTATTGCTTGAATCTTTTGAAAGAATACACCAAAAGTCAAAGTTTATTAAAACACGCTTTTGCGGTTGAATCCTGTGTTCGTGCATATGCTGAAAAATTTGGTGAAGATGTTGAATTTTGGGGAAATGTTGCATTGCTTCACGACTTCGATTACGAAAAGTATCCTTCAGCTGAAGAGCATCCATATAAAGGGGCAGAGATTTTAAGAAGTCTCGGTTTTTCTGAAGAATTTATTACGGCAATTCTTTCTCACGCAGATTATACAGGCGTAAAAAGAATGACTCTTCTGCAGAAAACTCTTTTTGCTTGTGATGAATTGGCTGGTTTTTTAACTGCAGTTGCTTATGTCCGACCCTCAAAAAGTATTGATGAGGTTGATGTCAAATCTGTTAAAAAGAAGATGAAGGACAAAGCATTTGCTAAGGCAGTTAGCAGAGAAGACATTATCAACGGTACTTCTGAACTTGGAATTGATTTGGATGGACATATCTCATTTTGCATCGATGCGATGAGAAAGAATAAGGAGTTGTTAGGATTATAAATCAGATCTATTTAACATTTTTCTCTTATCAACAAACATTAATAAAGGGCTTGACATATAATAACTGAATTGTATATCTTTCAAGCAAAAATCGGAGAATATTAGAGAGTTTTGCTACTTTAATTTTTAAATTTTGACAAGGTAACTAATTTATAACTATGATTGGCAAAATCTCTATTATTCTATTTCTCGTATGTAGTGCTTCCTTTCTTTTCTCTCAGGATGAGATGAGAGTAATCAATTCTGATTTTAATTCGCTTACAATTTCCTATAAGCCAATTTTCACTGATACGTCATTAATTACATTAAATAATCAGTCTTTCAGAAGTATTAAAATTCATCTTGGATTTACCAGAACCGAATTAAAAGCAGGCAGCCCTGATTTGCAGTCGAGGATTTTAACAATTGGAATACCTTCAGAATTTGGGAACACTTTAGAGATTCTGTCTTATTCTTACTCAGAAATTTCTGGTCAAATCTCTCCGGTGCCAAAAATGAAACAGGACACATTGGGATATTCAAGAGAGTATTCTTTTGGTCCTGATTATTTCGATTATAAAGAATTTCCTCTGGTGGAGTTTGGAAATTCAGGTATTTCAAGAGATTTAATAGTTCAAAATATTTTACTAAATCCAGTCAGATTTTACCCTGCAGAAAATTTAATCCGTCTTTACAAAGAAATAGTTTTCAGAGTTAATTTTGCAAACGGAACAGTGTCTCAAAAGCCCGCTGATGAACTTTCCTCTTATGGAATAATAAATTTTGATGTTGCAAGATTCTGGAATCAAAGGAAAAATATTTCAGCTTCTAAAGTTAATATTTCAAACAGTGTTTTAGCTTCAGGACGCTGGTTTAGGTTTGAAGCACCAGAAGAAGGATTTTATAAAATTACCCGCTCTCAACTCTCTTCATACGGTATTGATCCAAATACAGTTGATCCAAGAACAATTAAAATTTACAACAATGGTGGTAAAGTTTTACCTGAATTAAATAGCGCATCAAGACCAGTTGATTTAGTAGAGAATGCCATAATTATTGTTGGTGAAGAGGATGGAAGATTTGATGAGGGCGATTATATTTTATTTTATGGAAGAGGTACTAATTTCTTTGACTATGATAACGATGGTAAAACAATAAAAAGATTTTTTAATCCTTATTCAAAATCGAATTATTATTGGATTACTTCAGGCGGTAGTGCAGGAAAAAGAATCACTAAAAAGAATAGTCTTTCTCAAACACCTGATTATCAGCAAAATTCAACCGTTGCTTATATCGGATATGAGGAAGATAAAATAAATCTGGCTAAATCAGGAAGACAGTTTTTCGGTGATAATTTTACGGCTTCCATTAATCAAAGAACTTATATTAACAGACTTGATCATAGAATTTCTTCAGAACCAATAAAATATTCTGTAAGATTTATTGTAAATTCATCGCCAAATCTGACCTTAAATATTTCAGAAAACGGAAGTCAGATTTTTAATGAATTACTTCCGGGATATGGCAGTCAGGATTACACAGTCGGAAAGGCTTATCTGAGAAATCTTACTTTCCAAGGCAGTTTGCCCGATAACAGGAGTGTATTGACTTTTAGAATAAATCCTTCCGCACAAACATCTGTTGGTTACCTGGATTATTTTACTATTGAATATAAAAAAGAATTGAAAGCAACCGATGATAATCTTTTAGTTTTCTCCGACCCTGTCCCAACAAATGGTGTTATAGAATATCTTTTCAGTGGATTTTCATCAACGAACTTCAGGGTTTTTGACATAACAGATCATTCAAACGTAAAAATTATTGATAATTTTATTCAGTTAAGTGGTGGGCAGTGCAAATTTCAGTTTTTGGAATCTCCAAATAACAGATCAAAATATTTTGCAGTGGAATTAAGCAAACTAAAAACTCCATCTAATCCTGTTGAAGTAGGTAACTCAAATTTACGCGGTGAAAGTACAGGAGCGAAGTTTATCATTATAACTGGCAAAGAAAAATTAGAAGCCGCCAATAAACTAAAAACCTATCGAGAAACTCAAACGTTTCCGCCTGTTTCAACAATTGTAGTGGATGTTCAGAAAATTTATAATGAATTCTCTTGCGGATCATTGGATGTATCAGCAATTCGTGATTACATACGATATGCTTATCAGAATTGGCAAATAAGACCAGAGTATGTTTTATTTCTTGGTAAAGGAACATATGATTATAAAAACATTGAAGGCTTTAATGATAATATAATTCCTACCTGGCAAACAGAAGAATCACTTTCCTATGTCTATTCCTCAGAGGATTCATATACTACGGATGATTTTTTCGCAGCAGTATCGGGCGACGATTCGATCGTTGACCTGGCAATTGGCAGAATTCCTTCCAGAACTCTGACAGAGGCAAATAACTTTATTGATAAAATTATTGCCTATGAAAAAAATGGTGATTTTGGTCCTTGGAGAAATTTAATTACTCTTTTGGCTGATGATGGAATAAAAACAGGCGGTGATGACGGTGCAATTCACACTGCTGCTTGTGAAAGGTTGGCAAATTTTACATTTCCCAAGTATTTGGATTTCAATAAAATTTATCTTGCAGCATATTCACCTGTTGTAACTTCCGGTGGAAGAAGAAAACCAGAGGTTAATAACGTTTTGTTAAAATCAATAAATGATGGCACTCTGTTTCTGAATTTTGTTGGGCACGGAAATCCTGAGGTCTGGACTCACGAGGTTGTTTTTGAAAAGTCTGTTACAGTTCCTCAATTAAGAAACAGAAGATTGTTTTTCTTAACTGCAGCAACTTGTGACTTCGGTTATTATGATGTTCCTAATTATCAGAGTGGAACAGAACAATTAGTTTTATTAAAAGAATATGGTGCAATCGGAGCTTTAACTTCTTCAAGATTAGTTTTCTCCGGCCAGAATGAAGCAATGAATCAGGCTTGGGTTGAAATTCTCTTCAAATCCAGTCGTGATACTATGGGGCTGCCAATAACTCTTGGAAGAGCTTTATTCAACTTAAAGAAATCTTATTTTACTGTGAATGATAGGAAATACCATCTGTTTGGTGATCCTACTTTACGATTAAACATTCCAGTTTTGAATTCTAAAATAGATTCAATAAATGGATCTGATTTGAGTTCATCAGTTCAACTTAAAGCGATGAGTAAAGTTTCTGTTTCAGGCAGGGTTGTAAATGAGAATAATTCTGTTACACAGAATTTTAATGGTGAAGGAATTTTAACAGTTTTTGATTCCGAAAGAATTGTGCAGCTCCCTGAAATCAATAGTCTGATGAGAGTTCAGAATTCTGTTATTTTCCGAGGAAGAGTAAGTATTATTAACGGTGTGTTCAATGCTGAATTCAGCGTCCCTAAAGATATTTCGTACGAAAACAAAAACGGCAAATTAAATTTTTATTTCTTCAATAATTCTTTTGATGGGATTGGTTTTACTTCAAACATAATTATCGGGGGAACTGATAGCTCTGTTGTCAATGACGGAAAAGGTCCAATGATTGATATTTTCTTTGATGACGAAAATTATCAAAACTCTTATTTAGTTGGAACAAATCCTGAGTTGATTATAAAATTATTTGACGAAACCGGATTAAATACAACAGGTACAGGTATCGGACATAAACTTGAAGGGATATTAAATGAACAATTTAATAATCCAATTGATTTCACAAATTATTTTGTCGGTGATTTGGATGCAGGCGGAAAATCAGGTAAAGTAAATTACAGATTCAATGGATTATCTGATGGTGAATATTCTATTCAGGTTAAAGCATGGGATATATTTAATAATTTTTCCACAGAAAAAACATATTTTTCTGTAGTAGGGGATAATGATTTAATAGTAAGGGATGTTTATAATTATCCTAACCCATTTTCATCTTCAACTACTTTTACTTTTCAGCAGAATCTCTTAATCCCCCTTAATGTTAAAGTTAAAATTTATACAATAGCTGGTAGATTGATTAAAACAATAGAAAAATTTAATATTTCCCAGAAGTTTGTTTTAATAGACTGGGATGGTCGTGATAATGATGGTAATGAAATTGCAAATGGAACATATTTATATAAGTTAATAGTATCATCAAACGATGGTTCATTTACTAAAGATGTTCTTGGCAGGCTGGCAAAACTAAGATAAAAATTAAATCATAAATCATTTATTTTAATTATATTAAAACTTTAATTCAGGATTGATTTTTTAATAAATATTCGGAGGAATAACTTAATGAAAGCAGTGATTAAATTCATAATGCTGATATTATTTGTATTGACTTTTAGTTCTAATTCTTTTGCTCAGGGTGAAGCCGCAGTGCCTTTCCTATTATTAGCTCCTGATTCCAGAGCTGGCGGCGTTGGTGAATCCGGAACTGGCTTGGCAGATAATTCTGCAGCTATTTTCTGGAATCCTGCAGGAATCGCTTTCCAAACCGGAACAGAAATTAGTATTACACATAGTAACTGGCTTCCCCAATTTAAATTGGATTTATTTTATGATTATCTTACTTTCAGACAATACATTGAAGAACTTGATGGTAGTGTTACTGCAAGTATTACATATATGAATTTTGGTGAATTCGTCAGAACAGGTGAAACAGACCCTACTCCACTAGGAACCTTTAGATCTTTTGATGCTGCCTTAACACTTGGATATGCAACCAAAGTCCATCAGGATTGGGGATTAGGATTTAATTTCAGGTTGATTCATAGCCGACTTTCAGATGTTTCTGTTGGTCAGGAAAAAGGTAAAGGCGTCGCTACCTCTGTGAGTTTTGATATTGGAGCAATGTGGAGACCTAAAACTCTTTATCTTCCTTTCACAGATATTGATATAGGCAATCAGCTATCTATAGGAATGAATTTAAGTAATCTCGGACCAAAAATTTATTATATTGATAAAGCTCAGGCAGATCCAATTCCAACCAACTTCAGACTTGGTTTCGCTTACAGAATATTTGGTGATGAATTTAATTCCTTAACTTATACGTTAGATTTCAGCAAGTTATTAGTTAGTAGAGATAGTACTGGTTCTAAAGAGTTTTACGAAGCAATATTTACTGCTTGGGGCGATAAACCATTAAAAGAAGAATTACGTGATATTGTTACATCAATGGGATTAGAATACTGGTATGGAACTCCTGGCGAATTCCTCTTTGCTCTCAGATCTGGATTTTTCTACGAAGATCCATCCTACGGAAACAGAAAATTTTTGACATTTGGTGCAGGAATCAGATATGATATTTATGGATTTGATTTTAGTTATATAACTACTTCAGTATTTAAAAATGGAGAAAACCATCCTTTATCTGATACATTAAGATTTACTGTTCTAATCGGATGGGGTTCTGTTCCTGAATCAACAAGAGGATTACCAAGAGGTATTTAATTAAATGAAAAACCTGTTTATTATCCTCCTATTTGCTTTGGGCAGTTTATCTGCCCAAAGTTTTAATGTTAATATCAATCCATTTCCTAATACTCTGCCCTTAATTACGGATACAGTTAAAATTCTTGCCGTTATGGTAAGTTTTCAAGAAGATAAGGATGCTTCAACTTTTGGTAATGGAAAATTTGGATCAATGTATTCAAAAAACTATGGTAATTCTATTTTAGACCCATTGCCTCACGATAGAAAATATTTCGAAAATCATCTTGAGTTTGTAAAAAATTATTTCATTAAAGTATCCAACTCAAAATTAAACGTCGAATATTTTGTACTTCCTGATACTTTCTCTGTTTCTAAAACAATGAGAAATTATTCACCCGCTCCTAAATCCACAGAATTAGCTCCTCTTGGTGATTTTGCTAAAGAAGTCTGGAATCTGGCTAATCAGAAATACCCTGATTTTCAATTCTCGGACTATGATATGTTTCTGATTTTTCACGCAGGTGTCGGTAGAGATGTTACACTGCCTGGAAGCCTTGGAAATGAAAGAGATTTACCCTCTGTTTATTTATCTGAGAAAGCTTTGAAATCTATTTTCGGAGGTGATTTCAATGGTTTCCCTGTACAAAACGGAAATTTCAGAATAAGAAATTCTGCTATCATTCCATCAACTGAATCAAGAGAACTAGAAACAATTACGGGTTCTTTTTTAATTGAATTAACTATTAATGGTTTATTGGTTTCCACAGTTGCAAGTCACTTGGGACTACCTGATTTGTTTGATACTGAAACAGGTTTAAGTGCGATAGGAAGATTTGGTTTAATGGATGGTCAATCAATTTTTGCTTTTAATGGTTGCTTTCCTCCAGAGCCATCTGCTTGGGAAAAGATTTATCTCGGCTGGATTTCACCAAATGAAATACTTGAAATATCACCTTCTGAATTTGTAAGAGATATTACTTTGCCAGCGAAATTGGCAGCTAATAATCAGCCTTTTATAATTAAAGTACCGATTAATTCCTCAGAATATTATTTAATTGAAAATAAACAAAGAGATGTACTCAAAAATGGCTCTGTAGTTACTTACAAAATAGGTAATGATGAATTCTCAAAAACATTTGCAAAAGATACTATTGGCTACCGAAGTTTTGATACTGACTCCTTAGCTGGTGTGATTACGAATGTTGATGAATTTGACTGGGCTATTCCCGGAAACGGGATATTGATCTGGCATATTGATGAGAACGTTATTTCTCGAAAGATTGCTGAAAATAAAATTAATAATGATAAAAAGATGCGTGGTGTGGATGTGGAAGAAGCTGATGGAATTCAGGATATTGGTGAAAAATTTGTTACAATTTTTGGTGATGAAGTCGTTGGAGAAGGAACTGAATTTGACTTGTGGTATTCAGGAAATCCGTCCAAACTCTATATTAACAGATTTGATAAAAATACAAGACCTTCTACTCATTCAAACTCCGGAGCAAACAGTTTAATTTCAATTTATGATTTTTCAGCACCCGCAAATCTGATGACATTTAAAGTTGCCTTCAGAGATTCAATAGTCAAACCATTATATATCAGGGAGATAAATACAACTGAACCAGCGAAAACAATTTCATCCTTTGATGATAATTCTTCAAGACAAATTGTATTTGCCGGAACCTCTGTTTTTGTGATTGATTCAACTTCTGAATTTGTTGCTTCAAATTTTACTAATTATAAACCAGCAGTTGTAAAGTATGGTGGTTTCAATTATATCATTGGAGCAACTTATGATTCCAGATTACTAAATCCTTCAAAGATCAATTTTATCAGATATGCTGCAAATAGTTTTGACACTGGAGGATACAACGTTACGTTTTCAATCTCTGGTTCACCTGTTATTATCAAAACTCCAAATGAGACTTACGATATCATTGTCCCGACTTTCGAAGGGAAAATCCTATTCTTTGATTTGGTCAATTTGCTGGCAGGAAATCTTCAGCCCAAAAAAGAAATTGACGTAAATTCTGATTATCAGGTAGAAAAAATCTCTGCAGATTCAAGAACAATTGCTTTAGCAAAAAAGAGAAATTCAAACGTTGAGTTTATAATTTATATTGATGGAGTAAATCATAGTCTTAAAAATCAGGTTGTACTTGATTTCTCCGTCACAAAAATTAGAGATGAAAATTTAGCTGTTGCATTGGTAGCTGAGAATGGAATTATTAAAATTAAAACTTTTAACAAAAGTGGTATTTATTCTGAATTTGACGTCAGTTTTACTTCAAATCAAAAATTCATTTTTTCTGATTTAAAGTCTGATGGTTCTAACTACATTATTCTAACAGATAAAAACAAATTAGAAGCTTTTAATCTTCAGGGAGCAAGAGCAGAAAATTTTCCTTTTGAAATAAAAGACGATAGCTTTAATAATTGGATACTTTCTGCCGATATTGAGGGTGATGATAAGTCAGAAATAATCGCTTTCACCGAAAAAGGGAACATATATGCAATCAATGGCAGAACGGGAAAATTAGTTGATGGTTTTCCAATCTCGATAGGGAAGAATAATTTAGCTTCACCTTCTTTGTTTACTTTTGATAATAAAATCTGCCTTTCTGTTATTGATAAAGATAATAAGTTCTATAGCTGGAAAATTTCTTCAATCATTTCAAAAATGGATTGGAGTGAACTGAATGGAAACAGACAGAATCAAAATCTCGCAAATGAATATTCTTCGATAGTTGATTACAACAAATTCTTCCCTGAAAACAGAGCATACAATTATCCGAACCCTGTTTATGAATCATCTACAGCAATCAGATTTTATGTTTCTGAAGATGCAGAAGTTGTAGTTAAAATTTATGATCTTGCCGGTGATAAAGTTGATGAGCTTACTTCAACAGCTCGTGGTGGATTTGATAGTGAAGTTATTTGGAATGTTTCTTCAATACAAAGTGGAATATATCTTGCCAGAATCGAGGCTAAAAGCAATTCTGGAAAAACAGAATCAACAGTTATTAAAATTGCAGTAGTTAAATAATCCGGAATATCCAGTTTTATGAAAAAAACATTATTAATTTCCCTTTTATTATTTCAAATAGTGTCCTATGCTCAGTTCACTGAATTTCATCCTCAATTAAATTGGTTGACAATTAAAGGAAAAAAAATTCAGGTGCACTATCACGAAAGTGCTGAAAGAACTGCTCGAGTAGTTGCTAAAATCGCTGATGAAATCTGGGATCCAATTTGCTCTCTTTACGAATATGAACCTGAAGAAGTTCATTATGTAATTAAAGATATTGACGATTACTCAAATGGAGCTACTTATTTTTTTGACAACAAAATTGAAATTTGGACAAGTGCATTGGATTTTGATTTGCGGGGAACTCATAATTGGCTTCGAAATGTTATTTCTCACGAGTTTACTCATTTAGTGCAAATTCAGGCTGGTCTAAAATCTTCCCGTCGTTTACCTGCTGCATTTCTGCAGGTATTGGGCTATGAAGATAAAAGAAGACCTGATATTCTATACGGCTTCCCAAATCTTCTTATTTCCTATCCATTAGCAATGGTAAATATCCCAGCCTGGCTCGCTGAAGGTACAGCTCAATATCAACGAAAAGAATTTGATTACGATAATTGGGATACGCACAGAGATATGATTTTAAGAATGTATGCTCTTGATGGTAATATGCTTACGTGGAATCAAATGGGAGTTTTTGGCAAAACAAGTTTAGGAAATGAGTCAGTTTATAATTCTGGTTTTGCTCTTACAAGATATATTTCTCAGAAATATGGTGAAAATAAATTAAGAGAAATAACAAAAGCACTGGGTAAATTTTATGTTTTCACAATTGATGTTGCCTTTGAAAAAGTTCTTGGCAAGAATGGTCAGGAAATCTATGAAGAATGGTCTCAGTTTCTTAAGTCAGATTATTATAAAAGAACAGAAAAAGTTCGCTCAGATTTAGTTGAAGGTGAAAAAATCGCTGATATTGGTTTTGGAAATTTCTATCCGTCCTTCTCTCCTGATGGAAAAAAGATTTATTACCTTTCAAATAAAAACTCAGATTATTTTTCACCGTCTTCGTTGTATGAATATGACATTGAATCGAAAAAAGAAATTCTGATCAAAACAGGAATTCGTTCAACTTACTCTTTTATTCCCAACACCAAAAAAGTAGTCTATTCTAAAATCAGTGATGATAATCCAAACTGGTATAATGTTCACGATTTATATGTTTATGATTTGGAGACTAAAAAGGAAACAAGATTAACAAATAATCTGAGGGCAAATCATCCGAATGTTTCAAATGATGGGAAAAGTATAGTGTTCCTTTTTCAAAAAGATGGTACAACTAATCTTGGATTAGTTGATATTGAAGGGAAAAACTTCCGTCAATTGACTTTTTATTCAAACGGTGAGCAGGTTTATAATCCAAAGTTTTCGCCAAATGATTCGCAAATAATTTTTGATTATTCTTATCATCATACCCGCGATATTGCTTTAATTAATGTCAATGGTGGTAAAGTTGAATTTGTTTTGAAAACCGAAAATGATGAGCGGAATCCCAAATTTATCTCAGATAATAAAATTATTTTCTCAAGTGATGAATCCGGAATTTTTAATGTCTATACTTATGATTTTAATACTAAAGAAAAGAAAAAAATTACGAACGTTCTTGGTGGTGCATTTATGAGCGATGAAAATTCAAATGGTGATTTATGTTATGCTGGTTATACATCATCAGGGTATAAAATTTTCCTCCTCTCAAAAGAACAAAGAAAAGAAATCAACCCTTCCTCAAGTTATGTCTGGATCAACAATCCTCCTTTAGATTCAGATAAACCAAACGGAGACATTCAGAATTTTAATATCGAAGGTTTAAAGAATTTCAACGATTATGAAATTCCCGAACATAAATCTCAAAAGTACTCAGGAGCATTTTCAAAACTTACTTTTTTCCCTTTTATCAGATTTGATAATTATAATACCGGAAATAAGTTTACAGAAAAACTAAAACCGGGAGTTTTCTTAACTTCAAGTGATATGCTCAATCGCTATTCAATTTTTGCTGGTGGTTCAATAAACTCAAGATTGGAAAGAGATCTGTTCCTACAGTTTGAATACAAGAATAAGTTACCAATAATTACAAGTCTTGGATTGCGACCAGAACTATCTTTAGAACTTTATAGTATCAGCAGAAAAGCCAATGTAGATGTTCAGTTCGGAGCAGATACTGTTGGTGGAGTAGTTACTTATGATTACACTATTCCTACAGATGTTACTTATGATTTGTTTGAAGCAGATTTCATAATCAGACATCGTTTGTTATCAACAGAAGATAATCTGCAACTAAAATTTGTTTATTCAACTTATACAGCTTCGCTTGGAAGTTTCCTGCTTCCTGATAACAGATTGTATCCGACAACTAAGGATAATTATTTCATAGGAAAGAATGTTGAAGCTAAATATTCTTATGAAGCTATTTTGCCAACAAAAGACAGTGATATAAATCCGGCAGGTATGCTATTGGAATTAATTTATAATTATGAGTTTAACAAGTTCAATTCAGAAGGTGAATATACAGTTGAAGATGGAATTCTAAAGCCGCTTTACAAAGATTTTAACTTTCATAAACTTGAAATTAAATCCGGATTTTATCTCCCGATCTTTAATTCTCATACAATAAACACTACTTTGCGGGCAGGTTCAATTTTAGGTCCTCAAGTACCGGATTTCTTTGATTTTTATCTTGGCGGACTAATCGGGATGAAATCATATCCTTTTTATGCAGTTAGTGGAAACGAAATTGCCTGGATGAATTTTACATATCGTTTCCCATTATTCAGAAATATTGATACAAGAATAGGTCATATCTACATTGATAAAATATTCTTTTCTGTTAATGCTGATATTGGTAATGCCTGGAATGGAAAGTTTCCTTCACTATCAGAATTTAAAAAAGGAGTTGGTGCTGAATTAAGAATTCAAATGAGCTCGTATTATCTCTTCCCAACAAGTTTATTCTTTCACGCAGCTTATTCATTTGATAAATTTAGTCGTGTAATTAATAATCAAACTGTTACTTATGGAAAAGAATGGAATTTTTATGGAGGCATCCTTTTCGACTTTTCGATTCTGAATTTTTTCAACAATAGAAAATTAAGGTGATTTTTTATGAGAAAAATATTTTTGATTATTCCACTGATGTTTTCAATCAATTTAATTGCTCAAATTGATAATAGTTTTAATCTTACAGGAAATCTTTCAGCCGACTCAAAGACACTACTAAATGAGTATAAATCTGAATCACCCGTTAATCTGAATATTACAAATTCAGAAAATAAAAAATCACCATTACTTGCCGGACTATTTTCAGTAATTCTTCCGGGTGCAGGTGAGTTTTATGCTGAATCCTATTATAAATCAGCAGTATTTTTTGCTTTAGAAGCAGCATTAGTTACTGTTGCCGTTGTATATAATAAGAAAGGAGATGATAAAACCAAGGAATTTGAAAACTATGCTGATAATATTACCGATAAGTCTGGTTGGAGTGTAGTCAGATATGCTCAGTGGATAAACCAATATAAAGGTAAAAATATTCAGATTAATCCTAATACAAATTTGAATGCATGGGATAGAGTAAACTGGAGTGAACTTAATGCTGTTGAAAGAGAAATTAGCGGTTTTTCACACACACTTGCCCGTCACGGTGAGCAACAATATTATGAGATGATTGGGAAATATCATCAATTTAGCCCGGGTTGGTGGGATTACTCCGGAGGGAGTAACAATTTTGAAATTTCTCCAAGCTATGCTTACTACTCAGGTCTCAGAGGTGAAGCAAATGATTTATATAATGTATCAACAAAAGCTGTTGTTGGAATATATATAAATCATTTTTTAAGTGCTTTAGATGCTGTCTGGTCTGCTGTAAGTTTTAATAAAGATTTAGCGGTCAAATTCAGAATGGATGCTGTTCAGGTTGCTGATAATTATGATATATATCCGACAATATATTTGAAGTATAATTTCTAAACTCTTTCCAGTTTTACTATAAAATGAAATTACCTTTAGTTGCAATTGTAGGAAGACCCAATGTTGGAAAATCAACTCTCTTTAACCGTTTATTAGGTAAGCGGGACGCTATTGTTGATGATGTAAGCGGTGTTACTCGCGACAGAAATTATGGTGAAGCAGAATGGAATGGTAAAAAATTCAGACTTATTGATACAGGTGGTTATGTCCCCGAATCATCAGATTTATTTGAGAATGCAATAAGAGAGCAAGTTGAAATAGCAATTAAAGAATCAGATTCGATTATATTTTTGGTTGACTTTAAAACAGGTATAAATCCTGTAGATAAAATTATTGCCACTATGCTCAGACAATCTGAAAAAGACTTTTTTGTTGTAATAAATAAAGTTGATAACGAAAAGCAGAAGAATCTTATCTCTGAATTTTATGAACTTGGTGTATCCGATATTTACGATATCTCTGCTATGAGTGGAAGAAAAATCGGGGATTTATTGGATGATGTAACTCGTAACTTCTCTGCTGTTCAAGGTGAAGAAGAGAAGAGATTAAAGATTGCAATTGTTGGAAGACCGAATGTTGGCAAATCTTCTCTAACTAACGCATTACTTGGAGAGGAAAGAAGTATTGTTACTGATCTTCCGGGAACTACCAGAGATAGTATTGATTCAATTTTAAAATATTATGGAGAAGAAATTATCCTTATTGATACAGCAGGTCTCCGTAAAAAAAGTAAAGTTCAGGAAAGTATAGAATTTTTCTCAAATATAAGATCATATAAAGCAATAGGGGAATGTGACGTTGCTATAGTTTTGATTGATGCCCAACAAGGTTTTGAAAATCAGGATCAGAAAATAATAGATGAAGTTATACGCTGGAGAAAAGGGTTAATCATAGCTGTAAATAAATGGGACCTTATTGAAAAAGATAACAACACTGCGGTTAGATTCGAAAAGGCAATCAAAGCAAAACTCGGAACTGCAGATTTTGCTCAAATTGTTTTTATCTCTGCATTAACAAAACAGAGAATTTACAAACTAATAGAATTAAGTAAATCAGTTCAGGCAGAAAGGTTGAAAAGAATTCCAACCAGTGAATTGAATGAATTTTTATTAAGTGAAATTGAAAAGAATCCTCCCCCTTCAACTAAAACAGGTAAAGAAGTAAAAATAAAATATGTTACTATGGGCGGGCAGCATTATCCGGTTTTTATTTTCTTTACAAATTTTCCTAAACAAATTGCAGAGCATTATAAAAGATTTCTTGAAAATCTTATAAGAAAGCAGTACGGTTATGTGGGGGTTCCGATTACCTTATCTTTCAAATCAAAATTTAAAGAGGCAGAATGAACAATTTTACGATTTTAGAACATCCTCTGGTGAAAAAAGATTTAACAATACTAAGGGATTGTAATACAAGCACTGAATTATTCCGGTCTGCAGTTCAAAGAATTTCAAATGTATTATGTGTTGAAGTAAGCAAACAATTTATATTGTATGAAAAGGAAATTACTACACCTTTAGAAAAAACTATCGGTTTTGAATTGGCAAAACAAATTGTTTTGATTCCCATCCTTCGTGCCGGATTAGGAATGGTAAATGGATTTCTTGAATTAATCCCAAATGCTAAAGTTGGTCATATCGGTTTGCAGCGAAATGAAGAAACTTTAGAGCCCATCGAATATTATTTCAAAACTCCACAGGAACTCGAAAATTCTGAAGTGATTTTATTAGATCCTATGCTTGCCACCGGAGGAAGTGCAGTTGAAGCTCTTAACTATGTTAAAAAAAGAGGCGTTAAAAATCTTTATTTTGTATGCATAGTTGCCGCTCCTGTTGGCGTTGAGAAAATCCAGAAACATCATCCTGAAGTTAAAATTTTTGCAGCCGCTCTTGACCGACAGTTGAATGACAAAGGATTTATTTTACCAGGTTTAGGTGACGCAGGAGATAGAACATTTGGTACACTTTAAAGTTATACTAATCTTTCTTTTACTCTCAGGAATTTCTTTCTCACAGAACCACCCTGATTCAAAAATTGACAGAACTCTCAGATTTGGGATATCAGAGATAGTCAAACAAAACTATCGTAATGCTGAAAAAATATTTCAGGAGCTTGATGATGATTATCCTCAGATTCCATTAGGAAAAATTTATCTCGCTGCCACTCTTATCGCTGAAAGCTATGATTATGAAACTCCATTTGATGATCTTAGAATTACCTCTTTATTAAATGATTCAAAAAAAATTTCGGAGTCCTTATTAAATAATGATAAAAAAAATCTTTGGTATAAGTATTATCTGGCCTTAATAACCGGATATCAGGCTTATTATGAAGCAATAAAAGGAAATCTTCTCAAAGCTCTTTCAGTTGGTCTGAATTCTTATAATTTGTTCGACGAAATTTTAGAACAGGATAGTACTTTTCAGGATGCACTAATTGCAGTTGGCACTTATAAATATTGGAAAAGTGATAAACTTGAATTTCTAAGTTGGCTTCCTTTTATTGATGATGAAAGGGAAATCGGTATCAAATTACTTGAGAGGTCAATTAAGAATAATAGTTATAACTCTCATCTTGCAATTTATTCTCTTATCTGGATTTTAATCCATAAAAAAGATTTCAATAATGCAAAAAATTTGGTTGAATTTGCCCTTAATAAATTTCCTCAGTCCCGAGTATTCAAAGAAGCTTACGCCAGAGTTTACGAAGAAATTGATTTGAATAAGTCAGCTCAGATTTATAATCAGGTGCTTGATTCATATGAAAATTTGGAATTGGAAAATCGTGTTAAAGTAATTACTCTTAAACATAAAATTGCAATTCAACTTCAGAAAGCTGGCAGAAAAACTCAGGCGTTGAAAATATGCGATGAGATTCTTGCAATAAATAATCTAACAAAATTCGAAATTGAGAGATTGGGAGATAGACTCGAACGAGTTAAAAAAATGCAGAATGAATTAAGCAAATAATCTCAAGCCGGTTTGAACAAATCAAAAGAAATTTTTGTACCCTTACCAACTTCGCTGTTTAATTGAATATTTCCTTTGTGAGCATTAACTATTTCTTTACATAGCACTAATCCTAAACCTGTGCCTCTTTCATTGTTGGTTCCCATAGTTGTCAATGAAGAATCAAACTTGAAAATCTTTTCAATATTTTCAGGACTTATACCTGTTCCGTTATCTGCTACTTCAAATATTATTTTATTACCAACTGATTCTGAGTTGATGTCTATCTGACCATTTTCATTTGTAAACTTTATTGAATTAGATATTAAATTATGAAACAACGAACGAAGCAAGTTTTCATCCCCTACAACAAAATGACTTGGATTAACATTATTATTTATAGTTATATGTTTCAATTTAGCAGTCTGTAACAATGGGTTAATAACAGTGTCAACTAATATGAAAGCATTTAATGTAATTGGAGTAAGTTGCATCCTTCCCGTTTGAAAGCGGGACCAATCAAGAAGATTTTCAATTAACTTGTATAATATTTTAACCGATTTATTTATTTCAATTAAGTCTTCTTTCATCTCTTCAGAGGAAAGAATGTCAGCATCCTCGATAAGCAATTCTGAAAGGCCCAGAATACCTTGTATTGGGCTCTTTAAATCGTGAGAAATAATTGAAAATAGTTTGTCTTTTGTTGCAACCAGTTCTTTTAGTTCATTCGAATATGCTTTTAATTTTTGCTCATCAGATAATTTATTTATGGCCAAAGCAATCTGCTCAGACACATATGTCAAAATATCTCTTTCTTCAATACCGTAAGTGTTTTCATCTTCATAATCCTGAATTACAAGAACACCGATAACTTTGTCATTGATTTTAAGCGGAACACCTAACCATATAGCGGATGGCTCACCTATCAGTTCTGTTTCACCTTTTAATCTCAGTTCTAAATCTTTTTTTCTGTCTATTAGCATTGGCTCTTTAATACGTAAAATGTATTCTGTAAGTCCACGCTTCAGATTACGAGGTTGCGGCTGAGGGTCATACTTATCAACAAAATATGGGAATGAAATCATGTTATTCTTTTCATCATAAAGGGCTATAAAAAAATTATCTGCTTTCATCAATGACTTTACGATTTCGTGAATTTCCTTAAGTAACTGCTGAAGATTTTCTACTCTTGTTACTGCTGAGGAAATTTTGAATAGTGCTTCGAGAATTAATTCATTTTTCCTGATTTCAGTTATATCCCGGCTAATACCAACAGTTCCGAATATTTTCCCATCATTATCTTTTAGGGGAATTTTGGTAGTAAGAACCCATTTAACTTTTTTATCTCTGAAAGTCTCTTTTTCGATGTTTCTTATATAGTCAGTTTCACCTTTAAGCAGTTTGATTTCATCTTCTCTGGCTTGCGAGGCGTGTTCATTTTCAAATAATTCAAAATCTGTTTTTCCAATAATTTCATCAAAACTCTTTAAGTTGAATTTGTCCAAAGTAGCTTTATTTACTCTGATAAATCTGCTAAACTCATCCTTAAAATAAATTGACTCCGGAAAGGAATTCATCAGGTTCTGAAGGAGTAGTTTCTTGAATTCATTTTTTGATTGCAGCTCTACTTCTTTACTGATATCGGTCATTGAAAATAAAATTCCAATAACAGTGTTCTTGTACTTTATAACATTGAGAAATATGTTCAACCATTTAGACTGATTTCCAAAATCAAACTTTAATGATAAGTCTGTCTTTGGGCTTTTCTCCGGATTTTTCTCTACTTCTTCAAAAAACTTTGTAATTCTTTGATCATTAAATAAATTCTTGAGATTTATTTCACCGAGAATATCCTGATGTAATCCGAATAATTCATCAAAACTGGAATTTGATACAATAATCCTTCCCTCTAAATCGCAAAGGCATATAAAAATTGCCGTATTGTTAAATATTTCAGTAAACTGAATCTCTTTTCTTAAAAATTCTTCTTCTTTGGCAATTTGTTCACGAATGTCTTTAACTAAAACTACAGAATAGTAATTATCCTGGAAATTAAAAGAACCTACACTAACTAATGTCGGAATAATCTCTTTATTTTTGCTGACAATCTCAATTTTGTATTCTTTTGGGGCAGATTGCCCTGAAATCCTTAATTCGTAAAATTTGTTTATAATCGGTTTGTAAGTCTCACTTATAAAATAATCTTTAGGTTTACCTAAAATTTCCTCTTGTGTGTATCCTATCAGATCAGCTAAATTACTGTTACAAAATTCTATAATGGAATTTTTGATTATTAATAATCCATCTTCAAATGCATTGAGCGCTTTTTGAATAATTGAGTAATCTATTTCGATTTTCTCACCTTTCATATTACAATCATAATATTATTTTATTTGCCTTAAATATAATTTATTTATTACTTTACACAAATTATCCACTTAACAACTTAAATTAATTTATCTAAAAATATCTGGATTTTTTTCGATAATAAAAATAAAAAGTAGGTTAATTATGAGAATAAGCATAAAATTTCAACTAATTTCCGCAGCTATTATTGTTATGATACTCCTATTTATAATTCTAATAACAATAGCAAATTTTTTAAGCTTTTTATCAGAATTTAATCAGAATCTTGATTCTAATCAGATATCAACTGAGATATTAAACTTCAAAAACAAGATTTATATTTTAGTAGGTTTAGTCATTGTGGTTTGCTTTTTAATAGCTGCTTTTCTTAGCAAAACAATGATAAGTAAAATATTGAAAATCAAAGATGAGCTGCATAAAATGGCCAATTATGATTTTTCTTATAAGTCAAATAATAGTTATAAAATTCAAGATGAGATATCAGAGATTGAAATTGACCTAAGTTCCGTTAAGAAATCTTTATCTAATTATGTAGAAAGCACTAAAGATATAGTTGAGATTTTTCATCAGTTGAGAGAAGAAAGAAGTATAATTGGAATTCTTCAAAAATTAGCTCAGTCAGTAAAAAAAATATTTGGAGTAAAGTATGTTGCTATTTCGGTTTTCGATGAAAATAAAAAAGTTAAAGAATTTATTACCTTAGGAATTTCTGAAGAACAAAAAAAACTTATCGGTAAATATCCTGAAGGCAAAGGTTTATTAGGGTATATTCACGAAACTAAGCAAACGTTATTATTAGATGATATGAGCAAGCACCCCAGGTCTTATGGTTTTCCCTCCAATCATCCTCCAATGAAAACATTATTAGCAACACCGTTAATACATCAGGATAAGAGTTATGGAAATTTGTATATATCAGAAAAAACTGACGGTTCGAGCTTTACAGAGAGCGATAAAAGGTTAATAGAAATGATAGCTATTATAGCAACAAATTCTATAATTACATTTGAATTTGTCGAATTCATAAATAAAAGGAATGAAGTGTTAAAAAGAGAATCAACTATTATAAGAGATATATTAAACAAATTGGCAGGCAGAGATTTCACAATAAATTATGATTTTGAGTTTGAAGATGAAAATAACAAATTCATTTTAGACAACTTACAATTTATGGCATTATCGATTCGAGATGCATTAAAACAAGTTAGAGAATTAACAGAAAATGTAGCAAGCTCAGCAAATGAGATCTCAGCTAACAGCGAGGAATTGGCTGCCACTTCAAGAGAGCAAAGCATTCAGGTGAACGAAGTTGCTACAGCAACCGATGAAATGAATACTTCAATTAACTTGAATGCTAAAAATGCTATTGAAACAGCAGAAAAATCTGAAAATAATAAGCTGGTTGTAAGAGAAAGTGTAGGTCAGATTGAAAAAACAATTGAAAAAATAAATCAAATTGCTTCTTTCGTTAGTAACGCAGCAATCAAACTTGAAAATTTAGGTAAATCAACTGAGTCAATTTCAGGGATATTACAGATAATAGATGATATAGCAGATCAAACAAATCTTCTTGCTCTGAATGCTGCAATTGAAGCTGCCAGAGCAGGTGAACACGGTAGAGGTTTTGCAGTTGTAGCTGATGAAGTTCGTAAACTTGCAGAACGTTCCTCAAAATCAACTAAAGAAATTAGAGAAATGATTACTAATATTCAGAAAGAAACATCTTATGTTATTAAAACTATGAAAGATGGTAATCAACAGGTAAATGAAATAATTAGTTTATCAAGAGATTCTCAGGAGTCTCTCAAAAGTATTTTAGCAAATACCAATGAAGTTGTTGAATTGGTAAATCAAATAGCCGCAGCTAATGAGCAGCAATCCTCTACTTCTAAGCTCGTTAGTTCAAACATTGAGAATGTTAAGAATACCATAAATGAGTCAGCATTGGCTGTGTCTCAAATTGCTGAAGCTACTAATGATCTAAGCAGATTAGCCACAAATTTGCAGGATTTGCTTTCTCTTTTCAGATTGTATAATGATGATAAAAATTTTGACGACAGGTTATTAAAAGAAACAACCATTAGCGATCAATTTGATTTTGATGCAGCAAAACTGGCACACAGAAAATGGAAAATTAGATTAACTAATATGCTTCGCGGAGAAGAAAAAATAGATCCGGAAACAGCTGGAAATTATAAATCTTGTGCTTTGGGGAAATGGTATTATGGAACAGCCTCAAATTATTATAAAAACCAAAAATCATTCAAAGAATTGGAGAATTGGCATATAAAATTGCATAATCTTGCAAAGGAAATCACCTTAGATGCTCAAAACAGTAAATTAAAAGAAGCAAAAAGCAAGCTTGATTCTTTAGACGATATAAGTAATAACATTATAAACTGCTTAAATGACTTACAAAAAATTTCGCAGTTTAAGTCTTAAAAATCGATAAATAATTAACAAATATTACTTGGCAGGTTTTTATAAATTTAGAAAAAAATCTTTAATTCTATTCTGCTTAAAAAAGGTTTTATTAAGGTAATGAACTGATAACGTTCCTAAAATTGTGTAATTGATAAAATAGGTTCAAATATTTTTATTATCTCAAGTATTGATTCAATAAAATTTATCCCCTTAGTTGATTTTATCTGAAATTCTACCTTATTTTTATTTGAGCAAATCATAGGGCGTTTATCTTCTATTTTAAATTGCTTATTTAGATAAACGCTCTCTTTTTTTCCATACCTTTACACAATTTTTATAACGCTTGTAAAATTATTTTTAGTCAAAACAATTATTCAATAGAGTAATAATTTCTTATTTTAATAATGCTAATTAATTTTTATTTAAAAATCATACGGGGAACTTATGAAATACTTTTTTATAACAATCTTTTCGCTAACTGTCTTCAATTTTCAAATTTTTTCCCAGAAGCAAGTTACAGCTAGTCAGGTAGGGGACTTTAATGATGGTCTAGCACCTGTTTTAATTAACAATAAGTGGGGTTTTATTGACACACAGGGTAATTTAGTAATTGAACCTAATTTTATTGCACACGTCAGCAACTTTGGTGCGTTACCATACTTCAATGAAGGATTAACCCCGATTGTTAATCCCGAAACTAATCGTGTAGGTTATATTGATAAAAAAGGTAATGTAGTTATAAATCCACAATTTTATTCTGCCAGAAATTTTTATGAAGATGTTGCATTTGTCGGGACACAAGATGATCACGTAATCATTGATAAAAATGGTAAAGTACTTGCCGAAAAATTTGTTGCAATCAATGGTTATTATTCAAATTTTAATAATGGAAGAGCAATTGCTCGAAAAGAGTTTTCTTATGGATATATCAACAAAGAAGGCAAATTTGTAATTAAACCAATTTTTGAAGATGCACGTGATTTTTCTGAAGGATTAGCTGCCGTTAAAAAAGATGAAAAGTGGGGTTTTATTGATTTGGAGGGAAATGTTAAAGTACAATTTCAATTTACTAATGAACCAAAAAGTTTTAGTGATGGTAGAGCTTTTGTGCAAGGTACTAATTTAAAGTGGGGAATAATAGACACTGAGGGTAATATTATTGTTGAACCAATTTATGATGAGGCTTTTCCCTTTAGTGATGGTGTTGCAGTAGTAAGTAAAATGGATGAGAAATGGAATAAGACCTACTATATCATTAATTTATCTGGAAAACCAGTAAAAACTTTTGACAAAGCTAAGAAAAGTGAAGAAACAACTACTCTTTTAAGTGGATTTAATGAAGGTTGCTCTATTGCTATGAAAGGATATAAGAAGGGAATGCTTGACTCCAAAGGAAATATAGTTATTAAATTTTTATATCGCGAGCTAAAGCCTTTTTCCAGCGGAATGGCTTATTTTGAGAAGTTTGATGATAAAACTAAAAAAGTAACAAAGGGTTTTATTGATAAAACAGGAAAGGAAGTTATTACTATTGAACCTCCAAAATTCTAATATTTAGGATAATTTTTTTTAAGATTTCGTCTCTGAATATCGGGGACGAAATCTCTAAATAATTACTTTTTAATAATTCTCTCATCACATTTAGTTACAATTAACTTTATAAAACCCTTTAGTTTCCTTATATTTGCACCGCTTTTTACACAATTCTTGGAAAAAAATGAATCTGCTTAAAAACCTAAACCCAATACAACAAGAAGCAGTGCAATACATGGACGGACCTCAGATAATAATTGCAGGTGCCGGTTCAGGTAAAACCAGGGTTTTGACTTACAAGATTGCTTATCTGTTAAAAAAGAATTTTGCTCCGGAATCTATCTTAGCTCTCACTTTCACAAATAAAGCCGCAAATGAAATGAAAGAACGAGTCAAAGAAATGATTCCTAAACGTTCGGAAGCTCTTTGGATGGGAACTTTCCATTCAATATTTGCAAGAATTCTCCGTATCGAAGCGAAACATACAGATTTCAAAAGTAATTTTTCAATTTATGATACTATAGATTCTCTTTCTTTGGTCCAGAGTATTATGAGTGATTTAAATATTGATGCGGATAAATTTCAGGCCGGAGCAATTCGTCATCGCATCAGTTTCATAAAAAATCATATGATTTCTCCTGCTGAATTCAGAAAAAATCACGTTAAAAGTTTTTTTGACCAAAAGGTGGCTGATGTTTATGAAGAATATGAAAAAAGATTGCTTACTTTTAACTCTATGGATTTTGATGATTTGTTGCTGAAACCAATCGAACTTTTTACTTCAAAAAAGAATATACTTCAAAAATATCGTTCTCAATTTAAATATGTTTTAGTTGATGAGTTTCAGGATACCAACAAAGCGCAATATGAATTGTTGAAAGTTTTGGTTCCCAAAAATGGTTTGATTTGTGTAGTTGGAGATGATGCCCAAAGCATTTATAGCTGGCGTGGTGCTAATGTTTCTAATATGCAGGATTTTATAAAAGATTTTTCTAAAGTTAAAATATTTAAGCTCGAGCAAAATTACAGGTCCACTAAAACAATTCTCAAAGCAGCCGATTCGATAATCAAAAAAAATTCAAATCAGCTTCAAAAAACTCTTTGGACAGAGAATAAAGAAGGCGAGCAAATAATGCTTATTAAATGCTCCGATGAAAAAGATGAAGCTTCTCAGATTATAAAATGTATAAAGCACGAGATCACATCTAATAAACTTTCTTTTAATGATTTTGCCGTTCTATATAGAACAAATGCTCAATCCAGAATTATGGAAGATATATTCAGAAGAGAGAAGATCCCATACACAATTATCGGAGGAGTTGAGTTTTATAAAAGAAAAGAAATAAAAGATATGATTGCATATCTGAGAGTAATAGCGAATCCAAATGATGAAGAGAGTTTGTTAAGAATTATGAACTTCCCTCAGCGGGGTATAGGGAAGACAACCATCGAAAGAATGTTGGTTTTTGCCAAAAGGCACGGACTAACTCTATTTCAAACTATGTCAAGAGTTTATGAAGTAATTGATATTAAAGAAAGAATACAAAGGAACGTTAAGAATTTCAGAATAGTGCTTGATAAGTACATTAATCTCAAAAGCAAATTATCAATTGGTGAATTGACCAGATCTTTAGTAGATGAACTTGAAATAGTTCAGACTTTTAAGGAAGAAAATACACAGGAATCCTTACAAAGATTAGAAAATATTAACCAGCTTTTGATGTCTATTTCGGAATACTCTAAAGAAAATCCGGATGTCAAACTTGAACAATTTTTAGAAGAAGTTTCATTATTATCTGATATTGATAATTATGATGAAAATAAAAACTCAGTCGCTTTGCTTACGTTTCATAGTGCCAAAGGATTGGAATGGCCAATTGTCTTTGTAACAGGATGTGAAGAAGACTTGTTTCCAATCGCTTCAAAATTTAGTCTGGACACTTCTCTTGAAGAAGAAAGACGTCTTTTCTATGTTGCACTTACCAGAGCAAAAGAAAAAGCCTATATTACGCACGCTCGTTCCAGATACAGATTTGGTGAGGTTGCCTATCAGAGTCGCTCCCGATTTATTGATGAACTTGACCCATCTACTTATTATGAAGAAAATGGTTTATTAGGAAGAAAAGCCAACCGAAAGACAAAGAAGGAAATTTATCGTGAATACTTTGAAAATATAGACTATGAAGATTTCTCGCAGGATGGTATTTCACTAAAAATTGGCTCTAAGGTTATGCACGATAAATTTGGATTGGGCCGAGTAACTGATGTACAAGGAAGTGGTGATATGATTAAAGCCACTGTTCATTTTGAGGGTAATAACGTTAAACAGTTAATGTTAAAATTTGCAAAATTAAAAGTCTTAAATTAGAAAGGATTTTATCTCATTATGACAATTGCACCTAAAAAACTCGCAATTTTAGTCGGAGGAGGTCCTGCTCCGGGAATAAATAGTGTCATTGGAGCCGCAACAATTAGAGCTGCTGTTGAGGGAGTTGAAGTTATTGGAATTAAAGATGGTTTCAAGTGGATTATGGAAGGTAACATTTCTAATGTGAAAGAACTTAATATTCAAAATGTTAGTCGAATCCATTTTCGCGGCGGTTCTTATATCGGAATATCAAGAGCCAATCCTACAAAAAACCCAAAGCATCTTGAAAATGCAGTTACCTCTTTATTAAGATTAAATGTAGATAAGTTAATAACCATCGGTGGCGATGATACAGCTTACAGTGCTTTGAAAGTTGATGAAATGGCAGGCGGTAGAATAAGAGTTGTTCACGTTCCCAAAACTATTGATAACGATCTTGATTTACCTCATGGTATTCCAACTTTTGGTTTTCAAACTGCACGACATATCGGTGTTGAAGTTGTAAAAAATCTTATGGTTGATGCTCAAACAACCTCAAGATGGTATTTTGTTGTATCTATGGGTAGAAAAGCCGGACATCTGGCTTTGGGAATTGGTAAAGCTACCGGAGCGACTTTGACTCTTATACCAGAGGAATTCCCAACAAAACAAATTAAACTTTCTCATATTGTTGATATTCTTGTCGGTGCTATAATTAAAAGACTTAGTTATGGAAGAGCAGACGGAGTTGCAATTTTAGCTGAAGGATTGGTTGAGCATTTGGATACTCAAGACCTTGAGCAACTTGTTGATGTTGAAAGAGATGCTCACGACAATATCAGAATTGCCGAAATCAATTTCGGTGAAATATTAAAAGCAAAAGTTATTGAGAGATTAAAACAATTCGGACTTAAAACTACTATAGTTGCAAAAAATATCGGTTATGAATTACGCTGCGCAGATCCGATCCCTTATGATATGGAATATACTCGTGACTTGGGATTTTCAGCTGCACAATTTATTCTTTATGGTGGCAGTGGGGCAATGGTCTCTATTCAAAATGGTCATTTTGTTCCTATGTATTTCAAAGATATTATAGACCCTTTAACAGGAAAAACCAAAGTCAGAATGGTTGATCCGGCTTCAGAGACTTTTTACATAGCAAGAAGATATATGTTAAGATTGAACCAAGCAGATTTTGAGGATGCACACGAACTGGCAAAGTATGCTGCAACTGCTAATATATCTTTAGAAGAATTCAAGAATCAATTCTATTATATAATTGAGAATGATTTGTTATATCAGAATCTTAAAGAGGGTAAATTAAAATTGGCTTCCGATGATAGTAATATTGCTTTCAAAAATTTTGATGGACCTAATTTAAGAGATAATGGTGATGTAACTGAACATTAATTTTTTTATAACCTTCAAAGCACTTTACTTTTTAGAGGCTTTCTCATAATTTTTAAGTTGTCAGTCTGAGTGGCACACCACAGAAGACTGACCAATTATACCAACTCATTCCAAATCACATCAAATTGTGAAATCTTTAAAGCATTTTCAGATGTCTTTAAATAATATTAAAAACTTTGATATTTCAATTTTTTTTTCTATTATTGTACAGAGGTACTAACTTCAAAAGAGAGTTTTTCTACTCAACATTTTTCAACTAAAAAATTATTCAGACTCTTATTTTGTTTCTAACCTAACACAAGTCCTTATGTTCTGTTTGTTCTCTATGTAATCTAAATATTGGTGTCCTCTAAATAAGTTTATATTAAATATTATTTCACATTTATCAAAAGAGAGTATTTATGAATAATATATGCCTATACATATTGGTCTATCTGCTTTTATTGACTGTTAATATTTTGCCGCAAAGAGGTCACGTACTATCTTTTAATGGGCCTGGCCAGTATGCAAAAATATTGCCCGACGGAGATTATGGATACACAAGTCTTTATAGCCAATTTTTGCTTTCTCCAAATCCTTCCGTTGCTACTGAATCTGAGAGAACGATAGACTTATGGGTTTACTGGCGAGGTGGAACTACTCAAGAGCAAACAGTTTTTGACCTTGGTTTCATATTTGGTACCGAGCCAAATATATTCAGATTTTATGTCTCTTTAGTTTTAAATGATATGTATGATCTTCTTAGAGTTCAAAGTAGTCACCTTACTTTGACTACAAATTACGAATTTCCAAAAAATGCTTGGACTCACGTTGCTATTTCTTATAACTGTAGTGATGCTAACCCTCAGAATTACAATGTGAGATTATATGTAAACGGATCGCTGATAGCATCCGGATTAGCTCATGCAATGACTACTTCAAATACCTATTTTGATCCATTTAATTATAATGGTATGTACGACCGTTTTGGATCCGCCTATGATGGTAGTGGTGCTTTCAATGGAATGATTGATGAATTCAGAGTTTCTAATATTGATCGTTACTTTGGACAGACCACTATTCAGATACAAAATCAATATAACTTTTATGACGATGATAATACCATAGCACTATACAAATTTAATGAGGGACAAGGCACTATATCTTATGACGAAAATCTTGTTTATAATGTTGAGTTGAGAAATGGTACTTCCTGGTTTAATATGTCCAATATGCCACCACAAGTTGAACTTAACCCTGTCTCGAATCTGACAAATAATTCTGTTCGTCTCAATGCTTCTGTTACTCAGTTTGCTGATAACTCTAAAGCTTATTACCAATTTCAATTCAGGCAGGAAAATAATCCGGATTGGGTTAATGTTTCCGGAGTTGACTCTTTAACTGGAAGTGGAAATATATTTAAAGACCTAACAGGTTTGAATGAGGCAACTAATTATTTATATCGTTTGCTCGTATATAGAGCGGGAACTGATACAACCATCAAATCATCTGGTTTTACAACATCTATTATTTATGTTTTGCCCCAAATTCAGTTAACAGGGATACTAAATATTTTTAACGAAGGAGCTACTGCGACTTTTACAATTATACCACAGAATTCTGTTGCTACATACAGAATTGAGGTAGCTTCTGAAGGAAGCAATGAATTTACAGAGGTGACTTCAGGTACTGTAAATCCAACTTCATCTGTTACATATCACGGAAGGCAAATGCTCGGATTATCCCCATCCACTTTTTATACAGTTAGGATAATAGTTACAAATTCAGCAGGAAGTGTTACTTCCAATATATTGGGATTTTCTACTTATGGTCCACCATCAATTGTCTTGCAAAATCCTCAACTTGGTAACGACCATAAATCGGTTCATTTGAAAGGAACAGTCAGAACTAATACAAGCAACGCTCTTCAGGGGGTAACACTAACTTACTACAGAGCTTTATCAGCAGAGGGACCTTGGACTCAGATTGATTTTCCTGAAGGTATAGCTCATAGATTAACTCCGGTTACTGTTACTAAAAGAGACACTGGCTTGCAGTTTAAAGCAACTTATTTCTACAGGGCAAGTGCAATCTCTAATTATTCGCCTACTTTAGTTTATTCAAATATAGTGCAGATTACAACCGGTTTACCACCATCCGTTTCTCCATTATGGGTTGGAGAATTAACAACACATTCAGCATATGTAGGTTTTCACATTAATGTAAATAGACTTCCAACAACTTATATTGTGGAAAGAACTACTGATACAGTAAATGGTGTGTGGGTTAACTTTCAGGGCAATCCATCTCAGATTAGAACCACTATAGTTAATTCAAGAAACGAATGGATTACTTTGAGAAATCTTTCTCCTCTTACAACATATTTTGTTCGTGTAAAAGCATGGAATGCAATAGACACTACTGTATCAGAAATTGCAGAATTTACTACTATGCACATAGTACCATTAGTAAGAACACTTGATCCATCAAATGTTACTACAACATCAGCGACTTTACGCGGTATGCTGGATCCTAATGGAGGAATAATAACGCGAGCAGAATTTATTTGGGGAACACATCCCGATACTATTAAAAATATTGTTGAGGTGCCTAATACAGGGCCATATACAGGAACAGGAGAACAGATAATTACTCATAATGTTAATTATGATTCTTTTATCCCAATTTATTACAAATTCAAAATATATTTTGCTGCTCTTAGTGATTCGGGAGTAGTCAAAGCAGCCATTCCGATTCCCGGTTCGTCTTTATACGCCTGGTACAGAGCTGATTATACACCGCTTGTTTCAAAATTATCCAGATTAAGAGATTTATCAAACAATAATAACGATGCAGTTCAGAATGATGTGAATAAACAACCTTCTGTTCAAAATATAAATTATGGAGCTGGATTATATCGTGCGGTTACTTTTAATGGCTCAACCGATTTTCTTTCATTCAATTCAGATACCCTGATTGGCAAAGACTTGACTATTATTATTGTTGATGCCAGAAATTCAGATAAATCAAATAATTACTTTCTGGGTGGAAGCAGTAATAGTATTGATAAAAATCTTATCGTCGGATATCAAAACAATAATACAATCCATTATACAATTCCCGGAGGAACAAATCTTAGCGGAACTGTTAATCCATATACAATTCAGGAACCGCGATTAACAATGATCAATAATATCAATATGAGACTTTTCTATAACACAAAACTTATGGTTAATCTTCCTCAGGCGATAAAACTTCTTGATTATCCTGATGCAACTCTCGGAGCTAATCCTGCCGGAAATCATTTTTACAGTGGCAGCATTCTGGAAGTAATTATTTATAGTAAGCAGATTTCTAATCAGGAGCAAAGAATTCTGGAAACCTATCTTAACAATAAATACAATAAAGAAACCTCTGAAAAATTAATTGAAATCAATTAAGATTTATAATAAACTTGCCTCAAAAAATAAGAGAATAAAATGAGAAGCAACAAAATAAATAATGTCGAACTGTTTACTTCTGCAGAAATGATACATTCAATAAACATATAAAAACACAAAGCAAAAAAGCCTACCTGACAGCAAGTGTAAAGAACAAAGTTGAGAGAACCTTTGCATATATGAAGCGAATACTTAATTACCAGAGGTATAGTTACTGTGACTTAAAGCGCAATAGATTTGAATTTGTAATGGCAGCACTTGTATATAACATAAGAAAGTTAATCACCGCAGTAACACTGCCTTGCAGTCAGAAAGGTTAAAATGCTAAAGTAACCATCTAAAGAGGTTTAAATGGTTCTTAATATTGCAAAGAATAGAAAAAACAATCAGAAAACAAACATTAAGACACAAATAAATTTTTTAGAGTTGAATTTTAATCACTCATTATATAAAAACTTAATTTTTCAGATGTCTCATATAATTACTTTTTAGACAGTCCCAAAGTATGACCACAACTGAGTTTTTCAAAGGCTTCAGATCAATAATTAGAAATTTTTTTAATTTAACTTTGCTTCCTAATCCTTTGAAGAACTTAGTAAATCTGTGATAATTTTTGTAACAATCCTTAAACAAATATTTTAACGGATGTGATTATCTTTGCAAAGTTATTCAAAGGTTAGATTTATTATGAAAAACTACTTTGACTCTAGATTATCCAAATCTGCTAAATCTTGTGGTCGGGCTGAGGCTTTCTTATTTTTCTTCAAATTTTCAATATCAATAAAATTAATCTTTAATCCTTCGAATTTTAGTTCAACTCTCGAGTTATAACATTTTTCAAATTCAATTCC
>CALEBT010000031.1 GCA_937942875.1 uncultured Ignavibacterium sp.
TCTTTCATCCATTGCCAAAACATAGAATTATCTACATATTGAATTCCATTAGGGATGATTTTACTAGCAGCGGCTATGTTTGCAATGTTCTCAATAAAATCCTTAAACTCATCTTTTTGAATATTTTCTTGGTTTATCATATATATGCCTTCTAATAAAATGAAAGTGCCCTAACTATTACTTATACTGCACAGATTTATTACTTAAGGTACTTAGATATGCGTGTAGCTGCATAACTACGTGCCAATTATTCTCAAATCTTCTCAAAATCCCAATATTTAAAAATAGGTTGTGCATATATATCATCCTTACTCATTTCAGTCTAACGGACTTTTAACTCCAAGTCCTCTGTTTAAAACATGGGTATATATCATTGTTGTTTTAACAGAATAGTGACCCAACAATTCCTGTATGGTTCTTATGTCTTGCCTCATTTCCAGCAAATGAGTATCATAGAAATGTCTTAAAAAATACGGACTTTCTGATTTGTATATTGTGTCAGATTTTATTTTCTTTTTTAATTTCTTACTGTAATGATTAGCCCGCAGTTCGGTTCTTACCAAATCGAGCAGTTTCGGCTTGTGATTTTGTGTTTGAGTAGTTCCGGAGGTTGTAGAAATATTTAGCTTCCCTCTATGCAAAAAATATTTCCTTTGTTTTACTGATTCAAACCTATGAATAATTAATTTTTAAGTCAACATTTTTTCAAAATTTTTTTTCTTAACTGTTCAATAAGAAGAGATATTGTTACTTCTTTATCTGAAATAACAAAGCAATCTTTTGAGTACTTAATGGAAATCAGATTACTTCATTCAACTTGTTATTTTAAAAAATACTTTTCCATAGGATTTGATTTTTCTAAACGTCTTCTTTATAAATAGCACTAATTATTAAATGACTTAAGAAACAAACTCATAACCACAGAACAAAGCAAGTATTACAATGAAATCAATCTGGCAAATTTTTAATCTATGTCTTCTGCCTTCTTACAAAATTGTATATGTAACGTTCCATTTTTATTTTGGTAAATAAATAATAAAAATTCACGAGATTTTATGATTCAGAAACAAAGAACTATTGAAAAAGAAGTTTCTATCAGTGGTATAGGACTTCATACCGGAACAGAATGTACAATGACTTTCAAACCTGCTCCTGAAAATTCGGGAATTAAATTCGTACGAGTTGACCTTGGTGGAAACCCTGTCATCCCCGCTTTGGTTGATTACGTCGTCGATGTATCACGTGGTACAACACTCGGAATCGGAGAAGTTAAAGTTCATACAGTTGAGCACGTTTTGGCAGCACTTGTCGGACTTCAGATTGATAATCTTATAATTGAACTTGATGGAATAGAGCCGCCAATCGGAGATGGAAGTTCTCTTCCTTATGTTCAGGCTCTTAAACAAGCAGGGATTGTAGAGCAGGATGCACCGAAAGATTTTCTTATAATTGATGAAACCTTTGTCTATCACGAAGAGAACAAGCAGATTGATATTGTTGCACTTCCTTTGGATAATTACCGTGTAACTGTAATGATTGATTATCAGAACCCTGCACTTGGCAGTCAACATTCAGGTATGTTCGATATGGAAAAGGAATTTGAAACAGAATTTGCGCCGGCGAGAACTTTTTGTTTTTTAAGTGAAGTTGAACAGCTTGCAAATGAAGGTCTTATTAAGGGTGGCGATATTGATAATGCAATAGTGATTGTGGATGATAAGGATGAACACAAAATGGAAGAACTTCAGAAAAAATTAGGCTTTACTGAAAAACTTTTCGTTGGTGAAAACGGAATTCTGAATAACAAACAATTACGTTTCAGAAATGAACCTGCTCGCCATAAATTATTGGATTTAATCGGTGATCTGGCTTTAATTGGAGCACCATTGAGAGCACAAATTCTGGCTGCACGGCCAGGTCACAGAGCAAATGTAGAGTTTGCAAAACAAATCCGAAAGCTCTATCATCAGAAAAAATTAGTTAAGAAATATCAGTTTGTAAAAACTGAGGGAGTAGTTTTTGATACAAGCGCAATAGAAAGAATTTTACCGCATCGTTATCCGTTTCTGCTTGTTGATAAAATTATTCAGCTCGAACTTGACAAAAGAGTTGTCGGAGTTAAATCAGTTACAGCAAATGAACCATTCTTCCCCGGACATTTCCCTGGTCAACCCGTTATGCCGGGAGTTTTGATTCTTGAAGCAATTGCACAAACCGGTGGAATACTTCTTTTGAATGCATTCCCCGACCCTGCTGAAAAATTAGTTTACTTTATGCAGATTAATAATGCCAAATTCAGAAAGACTGTTGTTCCAGGCGACCAATTGATTATTGAAGTTGAATTAACTCAAAAGAAAACTAAAGTGGTTACTATGTCGGGTAAAGCCTATGTTAATGACGTCGTAGTTGCTGAAGCGGACTTTATGGCAGGAATTGTGGACAGGCCAAAGAAAGTTGAATAAAAATGGTTAATATTCATCCAACTGCAATAGTTAGTTCAAAAGCAAAATTGGGGGAAAATGTTTCCGTTGGAGCTTTTTCGGTTATTCACGATGATGTAGAGATCGGAGATAACACCTTTATCACCTCACATTCAGTTATTTATAATGGGGCAAGAATCGGGAAGAATTGTAAAATCTATCAGGGCGTTTCGATAGCTCATATTCCTCAGATATCAAATTTACAGGATGTTGCATCATTTGCTATGATTGGTGAGGGAACAACAATTCACGAATTTGTAACTATTCACAAAGCATCGAAGGAAGGAAACTTCACATCCGTAGGTAAAAACGTACTTTTGATGGCGTATGCTCATATTGCACACGATGTTCTTATTGGTGATAATTGTATTATTGTTAATGCAGTTCAGATTGGCGGACACGTGCACGTTGATGATTGGGCAATTATCGGCGGTTCAACTCCAATTCACCAGTTTTGTAAAGTTGGAAAACACGCAATGGTTGGTGCTGCTTTCAAAGTAGTTAAAGATGTCCCTCCTTTTGTTCTTGCTGGTGAAGAACCAATGAGATTCAGCGGATTGAATTCAGTGGGTTTGAGAAGAAGAGGCTTTACTCCTGAACAATTAGATACATTAAAAAAAGTTTATAAAATTATTTACGATTCAGGATTGAATGTAACGCAGGCAAAAGAGCAAATTAAAAATGAATTTCCATCAGATCCCCTTGTAAAAGAAGTAATTGACTTTATAGAAAATTCCAAACGTGGAATTATTCCCAGGTAAATTATAAATGACTCGGATTCATCCAACCGCTTTAGTCAGTAAAAAAGCAAAGTTAGGGGAGAACGTTTCGGTTGGTTCTTACTCGATTATTCACGATGATGTTGAAATTGGCAACAACACTTCTATCGGCTCAAATTCAGTTATATATAACGGTGCAAGAATCGGCAAAAATGTTACGATTCTGAACTCAGCATCTGTTTCTCATATACCGCAGGATAAAAAATTTCATAATGAATATTCACTTCTTTACATCGGTGATAATTCAATAATAAGCGATTTTACAACACTTCACAGAGGAACAGAGGTAACAGGGAAAACTAAAATCGGAAAGAATGTAATAATTTCTCAATACAGTCACGTTGCACACGATTGTGTGATTAGCGATTCGGTATTTATCGGCAGTTTTGTCCAAATTGGCGGGCACGTTGAGATAGATGAGTTTTCTGTTTTGGAAGATTTTACTTCTGTTCATCAGTTTTGCAAACTCGGTAAATTTATAACTGTTCAGACTTCATTTAAGGTTTCAATGGATATCCCACCTTATGTGTTTGTCGGAGGAAAACCAATCAGATTCTTAGGATTAAATTCAGAGCTGTTTGAAAAGCACAATTTCACTCAAAAGAAAATTGACTCAATAAATCTTGTTTATGATACTGTTTACTATTCAGGATTAAATTTCAGTCAGGCAAAAGAAAAATTGAAAAATAATTTTCCCGATGATGAAGTTGCAATTGAAGTTCTTGAGTTCCTTAACAAAAGTACCAGGGGTATTGTTGGTAAATGAAATGGTTTTTTATTGATACAGGATTGAATAATGGCAATTTTAATATGCAATATGATATTGATCTTACAAAAAAAATAAGTGGAGATGAATGTATATTAAGATTATACAGATGGAATCCATATTGTATATCACTCGGTGCTAATCAAAATTTTTCTGATATAAATCTAATCAAAGCTGAAAAAGATAATATTGATATTGTTAAACGCCCAACCGGGGGTCGTGCAATTTTGCATTCCGAAGAGTTGACTTATTCTGTTGTATTTCCTTTATCTTTGAATTATTCCGTAAAGGATATTTATAATCAGATTAATATTGCATTAAAAAAAGGATTGGAAATTTTTAGTCCGGAATTAAAGAAAATTGAATTGGAGAACAGTCAGACAGATTTCAGAAATTTTTATAAAAAGGATATCAGCTCTGTTTGCTTTGCAGTTTCAGCTAAATATGAAATAAATTATTTAGGTAAAAAACTTGTCGGAAGTGCTCAACGAAAAATTGGCAGTGTGGTTTTACAGCACGGATCAATTTTATGTGGTACTTATCATCTTAAACTTACAGATTATCTTAATCTTGAAAGACAACGAGTTGAGGAAATTTCTGATGAGTTGAATAATACTACAACAGATTTAATGACTATTCTACAGAAAGAAATAGATATTACTGCACTTTCGGACTCAATTAAAAAAGGATTTGAAAGTCATTTTCAGACCTCATTTATTTCGTTAAACAAATGAAAATTCTAAAAGTAATTACTTTTTTAATATTGTTTACCGGTTTGTCATTTGCACAAATTGAATCGAAAGTCTTCTTAGAAAAAGCATTTATTACTGATATAAAGCAAGATGGCAACTATCTTTTAGTTGCAACTTATGGTCAGGGAATTTATCAGTATTCATTACAAGAAGGGGTGTGGAAAAACTTTTCTACAAAAACAGGCGATGTTGATAATGATTTGTTTCACTGTGTTGCTTCTTCTCAGGGGTTTATTTGGGCAGGCTCAAATGAGGGACTTTACATCTATAATAGAAAAACAAACAAATGGACTGTTAGAAAATTCTCAGAAGGCGGGGAATTTGGCAATTGGATTAGAGCATTACACTTTGATAAAAAGAGAAATCTTTTGTGGATAGGCAGATTCCGAAATGTTACATTATATGATGTCAAAGCAAATTCTTTCAGGGAGTTCAATCGTGTTATTGATGGAAACGATAAAACCAATAATATCAATTGCATCTCTTCTGATGGCGATAGTGTTTTATGGTTTGGTGCTGAGTTCGGTGTACACAAATTAAAACTTGATTCTAAAAATCAGTTTAATGGATGGAGTTATTTTAATAATAAAGGACGCGCCTTTCTGGGTGAAGGTGAAATGGTTTCGGTTTCTGATATTCTTCCTTTGAAAAATTCTTTGTGGTTTGGTACAGAAGAATTTATTACAAAAGATAATCCTCAGTATAACCTGGGTGGAATTTATGTAAATGACAGAAGATTCGATTGGAAAAGAATCAGTAAATCAGATGGTTTAGCAGGCAATGGCATCTTCAGTTTAGCAAGAATAGGAAATTACATAATTGCAGGTGTGTATGAATTCAGTCCAACAAAAAAAGCAGAATTTGGTAAAGGACTTGCTTTAATAAATATCAACACTAATAAAGCCATTTCAATTGATCTCAATCAGTTTGATATCAAAAGCGCAGAGATTCGCACCATCCATTTTGATGGAAAAGACTTGTGGCTTGGTACGGGAGCAGGTCTTATAAGAGTAAAATTAGCTAATTCATTAGCTAAATGGGGAGTCAAATAAATCTCAATCAATTGCCGAAAATTATATTTTCAAATAACTAAATGGTTATAATAAAAAAAGAGCGAGGCATTAACCTCGCTGCATTGAAAATTCATTACTAAGCTCTAATAATTCATTAAAACAAATCAAATTCGGAAAACAGAATAAAAAATAATTGGTTGGGCAGATGAAGACCAGCAAAAAAATATAATTTAAACCAGTTGAATAAAGTGACGAAGCGGTAACAGCAAAGGGAAGATAAAGATTAGTGCAGAAATTGCTGGTCAGATTTAGGGTTTCAGCGTTCTTATCAACAATAAAACTAACCTGTTTAAGATCAAACAAAGGATATAATCAGATTAACGTGATAAAAAGATTTATGGGGTAAGTATGTGGATCGGTGGGAACAGATTTTCACATTGTGGCTGGATAAGGTATGATGAAGTCCTAAAGCAAATATTAGGATGGAAGCAGAAAGGGATACAATCAAAAGAAGAGGGTCAGACTATCGCAGCATCCGATAATCGCATTTATCACACAATTGAAATTCGAAGTAAATGGTTGGCTAAGATCAGGAAACACATCATCGGCAAATAACATAGAAAAATTTCCGGAGGAAACATTGGAAGAAAAATAAGTGGATTGATGGGTAATTCCATAACAGCACTGTTAATACATAAATTCAGATTTCTATTGCATAATCCGGGCTTAAATTTTAGGTCATATGATACTATTTTAATTTTACCATTTCAGAAGAGTTTATTAAGAAACTTTCTTAATATCTTTCAATATTTATCGATGAAACTCCGCAATTAAGTTCTATTAAAATCTTGTTCTCAGACTGATCATAATTTTCTGTTCTGAATTTATTAGAGCCGATTTTCTTAAAACCATCAAAATTTTTACTTGATAGCACAGCATCTGCAACTAATTCACATCCGGAACTTGCGGGTATTTTTAAACTAATACTTGACGCACCCGCATCTATAACAATTTTTGTCTTGGGATATTTGTTACCAACCTTCAGCTTCAAATCAGCAGCACCCATATCAATATCAACGGATTTCACTTTAAATTCTTCCAAATCGAAATTCATACTAGCTGCGCCACAGTCAAAGTTTAAATCCCAAACAATATTTTTATTTAACGAAAAGTCCACGTGGTTTTGACGATTTTTCCCTAATTTAACGTTCTCATCCCGCATTCCAAATTCAATATGAGCAACGGAATCTTTTGTTTCTACTTTCATAAAATGCATATCTTTTACAGAAAAAGTATTTGCATCAATCAGGTTTTCAGTTGCAGAATTAATTCTAAATCTACCTGCAGCACCATTAAAGATAAGTTTAGCCTGTTTTAAATTATCAATAGGCTTATAGGAATAAAAAGAACTATCTGAGGGAATGACCTCGTCTTCTGAGGCGAAACTAAAGTTTAAATCGCCTTTGATGAGATTTGTAGTATTTTTAATCAATGCAAAAACAATCAGAACCAGAACTGCTGCGGAAAGAAAAACGAGAATATATTTTCCATATTGATTTTTTATTATTATTGATGTGCCGATGAAAACAAGAACCAAAGGTGCAATTTTCCATAAGAGATTAAAATCCAGAGAAACATTGTGAAAGTTGTTAATTAGAAGCAGAATACCAAGTCCAAGAAAAATTGTTCCCCAGAAAATATGTGATGATTTCATCTCTCACCTCTTAAAATTTAGATTTTAATATCAATGAAGCACCGAAGATAATTAAAAGTATCGGCCATAATTTGCTAAACCCAAATGTAAAATTAAAATTGTCAAACAGTAAAAGAACTCCTATTACAATAACTATTATTCCCACAACTATATTTTTCCCATAACTTTTCGGAGTTTCAACTTCTACCGGATAGTTCGGATTATTTTCTCCGACATTTACATCAGGAGTTTTTTTTTCGGCGTTCCAATCAGATTGTGGGTTATTCAAAAAATATAGTTTTTTAGGAACCACTATCCACATAATAATGTAAATTAGAAAACCACCGCCTCCGAAAATTAAAAGAGCAAGAAATAAAATTCTTACCAAAGTTGAGTCTATTTCAAAATACTCTGCAAGACCACCACATACTCCGGCAATCATTTTGTCTGTAACTGAGCGATATAATTTTTTAACCATTTTAGTTCTCCTTTATGATAATTTTCTTACTGCAATAATAATCAAAAAATAAACAGGCGGTATTTAATTAAGTATAAAAGGTTAAATAGAAGTAATAAAGGAAAAATTAAAAAATTTATGGGCGAATCCAATCGGTGAATAAAGTTATTTCAGACTAATAAAAAATCATACTGACGAGAATTTTAACCTTTCCCACTCTAAAAGTGCTTCTTTAAATGGAGAAATAACCCTTGGAATTGTTCCTTTCAGATAAGAAATAAGCAAAGAATAATTGACTATCGGTATATCTAATAATTTTGCTTCATTCAATTTATATCTAACCGCATTCCTTGACTTTGAACAACCAATGCACTGTATTATTAACTTAATATCTGTAAGATATTCCGGGAAAAATTCTTCTGAAACTCTAATAAAACTAAGTTTTTTGTTTAAGTAGTGCTCAATTAAACTGGGAATTTTTACACCTGCAATTTCATCATCGGCCGGGTGTTTTGAACATAACTCGGAAATTATAACTTTATCTCCATTCTGAAGCTGATCCAGTTTTTTTAGTCCTCTTAAAAATAATTTCAAATCAGATTTATTCCTTGACATTAGTAAACTTAATGTAGTTAGTTTAACTTTTTCAGGAATTTCAATTGAAATTTTTTTAATGTTGTCGCTATCTGTAATTATCAATTCCGGATATTTTTTCAAGTTCGCCAAAGTTGCTTTTAATTCCTCTTCTCTGCAAAGTATAATTATTGATTCCTGCTCTAAAGCTTCGTTTATCAACTGAATTTGGTTCTGCAGCAAACTGGACTCAGGAATTTGCCTGCTTTCGGGAATTACCAAAACTATGGTATCTCCCTGTGAAACAATGTCCTTAAGTAAAATCTGTTTGTCATTTTTGGGAAGAGAACGAATAATTTTTCTTTTCAATTCTTCAATCCCAACATTTTCTTTACAAGATATTTCAAAATGAGTAATTCGTAATTCTTTTAACTCTGATAGTAATTTTTGATTAGTGCCAAATTCAATTTTATTAACTGCAACAATACACCCGACATCAAGTTTATCAATGTTTGCAAAAAGCTCAATTTCTTTTGGATGTAATCTGTCTCTTGCATCTAAAACAACAACTATAAAATCTGACTTTGAAAGGATTTTTATTGTCTGACTTATTCTTTTTTCACCCAACTCGCCTTCTTCTTCAATCCCTGCCGTATCAACCAAAAGCACCGGACCGAGAGGCAGTAATTCATATTCTTTTTCGATGGGTTTAATAGTGGTCCCGGGACATTCAGAAACTTTGGAATAATCCTGATCGATAAGTTTATTTAATAATGAAGACTTACCTACATTTTTCCTTCCAACGATACTGATTTGTGGTCTGTTATCTTCAAAGGCTAAAGTATTACTATCAGAATTATCCATTGCTGATTATTATTTCAAGTAGTAAAAATTGTTTTCCCTATCAAACATTTGGCAAAAAATGTTCCAAGATAAGATAAAAGAGATGAAGAAATTTAATTGAAGAAAGAAATCCTGTATTAGCTTTTTTAAAACAATAAAACAAAATTTTTTCAACTCTGAGTTTTAAGAATAGATGTTTTTTCTCTAATTCAAGAAAATATTACTTTTGTTTAGTTATATTAGCAATAATCAAAGTTCGGGATGGTATAAATATTGGGAATGTTTGTCTAAAAGCAAACAAATCAAATAAACTTAATAAAGATTATGAAACGATTATTAATAATATTATTACTTTTTAACTTAAGTTCCTTTGCTCAGAATTTTGTAATTCAGGGTAGAATTTTTGATAAGAACACTTCAGAGCCAATTCATAAAGCTTTTATTTTTATTTCTTACAATTACTCTACCTATTCCAGCAATGACGGTTATTACTCAATTAAAAATTTACCTAAAGGGACTTATAATATCAAAGTATCAATGCTGGGATATAAATTATTTGAAACCGATATAAAACTTGATTCTGATAATCTGACACAAAATTTCTATCTTGAACCTTCACCCATTCAGTTAGATAATGTAATAGTTACAACAGACAGAAATACACAATTTCTACGAAACTCACCTTATTCACATGCTGTGATAAATCAAAATGATATTCAGCAGAAACCTCTCCAATCTATTGCAGAAACCTTGAAAGAACTTCCTGGTATCTCAATTATGCGTGACGGAATTTGGGGCAGCGAAGTGAATATTCGGGGACTTTCAAGAGAGAACATTGTAACACTAATAGACGGAAACCGAATTGTAACTTCAACCGATATATCTGCGAGACTATCGATGATTGATATGAACGATATTGATAGAATTGAAATTATTAAAGGTGCATCTTCAAGCATTTATGGTTCGGGGGCGACAGGCGGAATTGTAAATATAATTTCAAAAACTCCCAGGTTATATGATTATTTTTCATTTGACGGGAGATTAACAAGCGAATACAATTCTGTAAATAATATGTCTGTAATTTCATCAAATTTTTACGGAGGCACTTCTTATCTGACAGGTAAATTTTCCAGCTCTTTCAGAAAAGCTGAAAACACAAAAACTCCCAAAGGTATTTTGAAAAACAGCCAGTTTCAAGATTTTAGTTTCTCAGGTTCGGTAAACATTCTACCTATTTCAAATCACAAAGTCAAATTCGATTATCAATTATTCAAAGCGGAAAATGTTGGAATCCCGGGTTCATCATTGTTTCTAAATCAGGCAGATGTAAGATATCCTGAAGAAAAAAGAGAATTATTCGCTGCCGGTTACGATATCCTGAATCTTTCAGAAGTATTTTATAAAGTTTCTTTGAAGTATTCACATCAGTTTATAAAAAGAAAAGTTGAAAATATTCCATACACTGTTCAGAATATTGCGGCAACTCCGACTACACCAGCAAGAAGAGTAAGCGTTCTTAAAATAGAACCAGAAGCTGACCACCACAATAATAATATTCAGTTCAATACTAATGTTCTGCTTGCTGATAAATTTAATTTTATAACCGGACTGGATTATTGGGACAGAAAGTATAATGGTTTCAGACAGCGTTTTCAAAAAATTGAAGTTTTGAATGCCTCAGGAAACGTTACCTCTACAACTAATAAAATAATTGCTGAAAAGCCGCTACCAGATTCAAAAATGAGAAGTATTGGTTTATTCCTGCAAGGGGATACTCAGATTATTGAAAACAAACTTTTCGTTATATCCGGACTTCGATATGATTTTATAAACATTCGGGGAAATGAAACTCTGAATCCTTTATATGAAATAAATAATGGAGTTCTGAATTCAAATCCAACCGGACAAAAAGTTTTATGGAAAGAAAGAAAATCTTCAGATAATTCATTTAGTGGAAACTTAGGATTTAAGTACTCACTTGATAAAAATCTCGATTTCACTTTAGGATTAGCTTATGCTTTCCGTTCACCTTCTCTTGAAGAAAGATTTCAATTTATTGATCTCGGAAGTTTCGTACGCGTTGGTAATCCGGATTTAAAGTCAGAAATCGGGAAATCAATTGACTTTGGAGTAAGATATTATTCAAATCACTTAAAAATTATTTCAAGCTTATTTTATAACAGATTTGAAAATCTTGTCTCAGAAATACCGGGGAAATTTGAAGGAAGAGATGCACGAATTAAAACCAACATTGGCGAGGCGAGACTGTATGGTTTCGATTTGAGAGGTGAATACAACTTTTATTCAGATTATGTTGCTTATGTTAATTTGGCTTATGTCAAAGGAGATGATTTAACTGCAAAATCTGATCTACCACAAATTCCACCACTAAACGGAATAATTGGTTATAAGATGGGATTGTTTAATTTAATTCAGATTGATGTTAATTCTACTGTATTTGCTGAACAAAATAAAGTTGCCGCCGGAGAAATGAAAACTCCCGGATATGCAATTTTTAATTTCTACATAAACTCAGAGTCAATTTCTTTTTACAATATAAAATTGAAATTATTTGCCGGAGTAGAAAATATTTTTGACAAGGCATATCGAGACCATTTATCTTCCACGAGAGGATTAATTAAATTAGAACCGGGAAGAAATATTTTCTTAAAAGTAGCATTTGATTTTTAATTTACTAATCAGAAAGGAAAGAAGAGAAAAAAATGACGTGGTTTTTTGTTGCTCTTCTTTCCTCATTTTTATCAGCTTTTGCAGCAATCACTCAAAAAAAAGTTCTCTTTGAGCTCAAACCTTTAGAATTTTCTTTTTTTCTCTCGGTTGTTAATCTTTTTTTCTCAATTCCACTTTTCTTTTTTATCAGTTACGATACTATAACTTTTCAAAACCTTTCAGTATTATTTATAAAATCATTGATTGGAGCTTTGGCTTTTTTATGTGTAATGAACGCTTTGAAGAATTTGCAGATTAGTAATGCTCTCCCGCTGCTTGCATTGACGCCCGGATTTGTTGCAGTTTTTGCTTTCATTTTTCTTGATGAAAATTTAACTTATTATGAAATAGTAGGACTGATTTCTTTAATTGTTGGAACTTACATCCTTGAAAGTAAATCTCTGAAAGAAGTTTTAATTCCATTCAGTGTTTTTATAAAATCGAAGTATCATCAATTTATTTTAGCCGCTTTACTTTTATTTACTGCGTCATCAATAATGGATAAACTTTTGCTGATAAAATTGAACCTCACTCCGGTTTCACTTACTGCATTTCAACATATTTACTTTGCTTTGATCTTTGGAATAATCTTCTTTTTTACAAAAACAGATTTAACTAAGCAAAACATTGCAACGATAAAAAATAACTTCGGTTGGATAGCTTTAATTTCTATTTTGACGATTGGATATAGATTCAGTCAGGTGTGGGCTGTTAGTTTAGCATCTGTCGCTTTAGTATTAGCTATAAAACGGACTTCTGTATTATGGGCAACAATTATTGGGGGTAAAATCTTCAAAGACACTAATCTGTTTAAAAAAGTAATAGCAGTTATTTTTATTTTGTTAGGAGCGATTCTTATTCTCAGAGATTAGAAATATTGATTTATCTCGAATCAATCGTTTATTTTTACCACAAGAATTTACACAAGGTTAAATATGAATAAAAAAGCTGTTCAGGACTTTTATCCTGATGATTTTGCTCAGTGTTATGGATGTGGAAGATTAAATGAATTTGGTCATCAGATAAAAACTTATTGGGATGGCGATGAAACTGTAACTAAATTTTATCCGAAACCATATCATACAGCATTACCTGGCTATGTTTACGGCGGTCTTCTTGCTTCACTGATTGACTGTCACGGAACCGGAACTGCTGCATTAGCTGCTTTCAGAAATGAAAACAGAGATGTTGATACTCTTCCGCCTTTCAGATTTGTTACTGCTTCACTTCAGGTTGATTATCTTAAACCAACTCCAATTGGTGTCGAACTTGAAATTCGTGGAAGAGTTGTTGAGCTTAAAGGCAGAAAAGTCATCTCTGAAATGAGTTTATTTGCTAATGGAGTTGAAACCGTTAAAGGAAAAGTAATAGCCGTACAGGTCCCTGAAAATCTGATCAAAAACAAATAATTCAAATGAAAAACTTTTTGTTACTTTTAATTTTGTTACTAAACCATTTTATTCAAGCACAAAATATAACCGGGATTGTTAAAGATTTGGTAAAAAACACTTCTATTTCAGGAGTGAATGTTAAAATAAAAAATCTTTCGACAGGCTTAGAGGATTCTGTTTTGACAAATCAAAATGGACAATGGATTTTTAATCTTGCCACTTCCTTAAATGAAAATGATTTAATTGCAGATAATTTTAAAGTTTTTCAAAATTATCCGAATCCTTTTAATCCATCTACCAAAATAAATTTCTTGATTAATGAAGATGATTTCGTTGAGATTTATATTCATAATATTCTTGGAGAACTTATTGATTCTAAAAAAGAATTTCTGAATGCCGGAATATATTCTTTTGAATATCAAAGTACCGGCTCTGCTGGAGTTTATTTTTATACAATTAAAACTTCTCAATTTTCAGAAACAAAAAAAATGGTTCAGTTAGACGGAGCTAAATTTGGCGGCGGAATTCAAAGACTTTACAGAATTGGAGACAATCATAAATTTTCAAAATCTAATAGTGTATCATTGTACAGAATAATCTATTCAAAAATTACTCATATTGAAGACACTGTTCAAGTTGAATTATCTGGTGGTGAAAGTTTGCTCAAGTTTCTCGAATCATTTCATCATCATACTACAATGATTGACCTGCATAATGATGTTCTGGAAGTTATGATATCTGATACAACTTATAGATTAAAAACAAGGCATAATTATAATCATACCGATATTCCTCGTCTTAAAGAGGGTGGAGTTGATCTTCAGTTTTTCTCTGTTTGGGTTTCAGCATCACAATACAGTAATTACTTTCAGCAGGCTATGAATATGCTTAACATTTTCAACAGAGAGATGAATGAAAATCCAAACTCCATTGCACAGGCATTAAGCTGGCATCAGTCAGACTCTCTAATCAGTCAAAATAAGATAGCAGCAGTAATTGGTGTTGAAGGCGGGCATCATATTGAGGATAGTATTGAAAAATTAGTTGCTCTTTATAATGCGGGAATGAGGTATTTAACAATTACCTGGAATAATAGTACCAGTTGGGCAGTATCCGCAGCTGACAACCGTTCTGCCACAGTTGGATTGTCTGATTTTGGCAGAGAGATAATAAGAAAACTTGATTCTCTTGGGGTTATAATTGATGTCTCTCATACTGGCATAAAAACAATACAGGATATTCTTCAGGTTACAAATAACCCGGTTATAGCTTCACATTCAGGGGCAAGAGCGCTAAGAAATCATACAAGAAATTTATATGATTGGCAGATTCAGGATATTGCAAATTCAGGTGGAGTAATTGGAGTGGTTTTCTATCCGCCATTCTTAAATGGTACAAATAACGCCACAATACAAGATGTGATCAATCATATTGATTACATAAAAAATCTTGTTGGGATTGACTACGTTGCAATTGGCTCTGATTTCGATGGAATTGGAGTTACTCCAGTCGGATTAGAAGATGTTTCAAAATTTCCAGCCTTAACAGAAGCTCTTTTTAATAAAGGATATTCACGACAGGATGTAGAAAAGATTCTATATAAAAATTTTAAAAGAGTATTTCAACAAGTCTGCAAGTAAAATAGTCATTCAGTTGTCATTTGGGTGTCATTCGATAGTCATTCATTGTTTTGCTTATGAATCTTTCCTACTGCTTACTGTCAATTGCTTATTGAACGAGAGTAAGATTAAGAGCTAGATTAATCTTGAATCTGAAGGGATAGCTTTGCCACTTGAACCTGAACTATTTTAATTCCCACTCCTCATTGTTTGGAAATTAACAATCAAATTTAATTTTGTCTAAGTGATGGATAGAGATAAGGAATTGCGGATGCCTGCGTTACCTGTCACGCACTTGTTACTCTTTATGCAGGAAATTACGTTGGAGGTAAATCTTTCAAATTATTTAATGCTTCAACAAATTATTATCATATCACCTCTTATACTCCTTGCCACGGAAACATCACAAGCTGGAACTCATTTACGGTTTTTATGGGTTATGATTCAGATGGGATAGTTGAAAGTACTCCGAATGAATCAGATGGTTTGTTACAAGCTATCAGAATATTATTACCACCAACCGGAATAGATTCTATTTCTTGGCAGGCAATAGGTCAATCGAATAATTTAACTATGAAAAAAGCTTATTACAATTATCATTTCATCAAGAATGATAGTAGTAAAGGAATGCATAACTCAAAGTTTTCAATTGATGTATTATTGAAAACCAGAGCAGCTTTTGGATCAGTAATTCCGGTAGAATTGACATCATTTAATTCAGAGTTAAAGGGTTTTAAAGTCGTTCTCAATTGGGAAACTGCTTCGGAGACAAATAACTCCGGATTTGAAATTGAAAGAAAGTCTGGATCAACCTGGACTAATTTCGGATTTGTTAAAGAAATCGGAACTACAACTGAAATTTCCATAATACTCATTTACAGATAATCCAAAAGCTCAAGGCTTAAACGGAACTGTATCATAAAGACTAAAACAAGTTGATTATAATGGTCAAAATGTTTACACCAGAGAAATTGAAGTTGATTTAAGTTCTATCGTTGATATTTATTGGCTTTCACAGAATTATCCGAATCCATTTGGCAAAGCCATCCCCATTCGGATAATCCAACAACAAAGATTAGATTCTCTTTAGTATTTGACAGTAATGTAAAACTGACTGTTTATAACATTGCAGGCGAAATAGTTAAAGAACTTGTCAATGGAAATTACAAATCCGGTGAACACGAAATAACTTTAAGTCTGAGTAACATTAAAGGAGCAGCATCAGGAATTTAAATCTATTCAATAAATGCTGTTTCCAATGATGGTCAGAAGTCATTCCAGCAGACGAAGAATATGCTGTTTATTAAATAATATCTGTCAGATATCAAAGAATAGTATCTACTTTTCTTTAATTCTCATTAAACTGCAACAGATAAGCCCGAATAAACTTATTCAAATCACCATCCATCACCCCTTGTACATTACTTGTTTCCTCATTTGTGCGGTGGTCTTTAACCATATTATATGGATGAAAAACATAAGAACGAATTTGACTTCCCCATTCAATTTTCATCTTACTTTTTTCAATTTCTTCCTGCTCAGCTTTTTGTTTTTCAAGTTCAAGCTGATATAGTCTTGCCTTTAATAACTTCATCGCATTCTGTCTATTTTGTGTTTGAGATCTTTCTGTTTGACAAGCTGCAACAATTCCAGTAGGAATATGAGTGATACGAACTGCTGTTTCTACTTTATTTACATTCTGTCCGCCTTTGCCTCCACTTCTATAAGTATCAATTTTTAAATCAGAGGGATTAATTTCTATTTCAATAGTATCATCAACCTCAGGAATAACAAACACAGAGGCAAAAGAAGTATGACGCTTTTTATTTGCATCGAATGGAGAAATTCTGACGAGCCGATGAACACCATTCTCAGCTTTAAGATAACCATAAGCATATTCTCCTTCAACTTCTACAGTGGCAGATTTTATACCAGCACCATCGCCTTCGAGCATATCTATAATTGTCATTTTATAACCGTTTTGTTCACCCCAGCGAAGATACATTCTCAATAACATTTCTGCCCAGTCCTGTGCCTCCGTTCCTCCAGCTCCTGAATGTATTGTTAAAATACAATTCCGATAATCGTCTTTTCCACTCAACATACTTCTGAATTCGGCAGATTCAATCATCTCGTCTATTATTTTTAGTTCTGATTGAATTTCCTTTTCGAATGAAGAATCTTCTTCTGCCTGGGCTAATTGAATAATCTCTTCTGCAGAGTTGACTTTATCTGAAACATTTTTCCAGAGATCAACCCATTGCTGAAGTGTCTTAATTTCCTGAAGAATTTGTTGTGCGGTTTTTTGGTCATTCCAGAAATCGGATTCTTCTGACTTTTTCTGAAGTTCTGTAATCCGGTTTATCTTATTCTCAACGTCAAAGATAACTCCGTAAATTATTCACACGGATCTTATAAGAATTTATTTTTTTTAATTCATCTTCGTACATATTATATCCTTTGTTTCTGAAAATTTAAGGTCAGCATCTCATATGCCTTGCTTAAAATAAAAATGAATTATTATATTTGCTCAAAAATAAAGTAAACGGTTAAATTTAGCAGAGGATATTATGAAAAAGATTTTAATTTTATTGGTCGGGATGACAGTTTTTTCTTTTGCGCAGTACAGAGATAATGGATTTCCGAAAGAAGAACCCAAGAGCGGAATTTTTGATCGTTCTTCAAGTTCCCTTTTTAGTTTTCTGAATGATGAAAATTTTTCAATGAACCATTCATTTAGTATGTCTTATTCTGCTTTTGCCGGACACGGGTTAGCTTTGGGAATTTATACTAATTCTATGATGTATAGATTCTCAGATAATCTAAACATTCAATTAGACGCAAGTATAGTTAATTCCCCTTACAATACTTTTGGTAAGGACTTTCAAAACAGTATAAACGGATTATATTTAAGTCGTGCAGCAATAAATTATCGTCCATGGAAAGATGTATTTATTTCTTTGCAATATAATAGCTATCCATTTTTAGGAAATAGAAATTATTATAATCCTTTCTATAATTATTATTATGGCTATTGATCCGAAGGAGAAAAAATTAATCCTAAAATTAAGTTAAATAATCAGGAAAATTCTTCTGTAAATAAAAACACAGCGATTTTCACACTTAATGTTCTGATTATCATATTATCACTTTTTCTAATCTATTCTATTATATTAAAAATTCCTTTCTCAAAAGAGAATGAAGTAGTTGCTGGCGAAATTCTTGACCGAATTCCAACTGTTGAAATACTTAATGGGTGCGGCTATTCAGGAATTGCGGAAAAATTTACTGATTTACTTCGTTCTAAAAACTTTGATGTGGTAAAAATCGGTAACTTTTCTTCATTTGAAGTTGATACAACATTTGTTATAGATCGTGTTGGTAATAAAAAATATGCTCTGGCTGTTGCAGAATCATTAAATATACCTGCGAAGAATGTGATTCAACACTACAATAAAAATTATTTTCTTGATGTTACATTTGTAATTGGAAAAGATTTTAATAATTACTTAAAAAGGTGATGTAATTGGAAACTCAACAATTAGCCCGGAGAATTGCAGAACTTTGCTTTAACAAAAAGGGATATGATGTTAAAATAATTGATTTGAAAAGTGTTGCCTTGTTTACTGATTACTTTGTATTGTGTTCTGCCGATTCAGATGTTCAGGTTAAAGCTATTGCAGATGAGATTGATGAAAAATTAAAAGAGCAGGGAATCAGATGTTGGCATAAAGAAGGATATAAAGCTTTGCAATGGGTTTTGCTTGACTATGTGGATGTAGTTGTTCATATCTTTAAGAAAGAAGCCAGAGAATATTATAATCTTGAAAGGTTGTGGAATGACGCTCCCTCCTGGGATGTTGAAGACCCAGCACTATCAAAAGTTCAGAATAACTAATATGTAAGGTTTGAGTTGAAAGAATATTTGACTAAAATCTTTAAAGAGCTTGAAAATCGAATTCCAGAAATCAATCAAGTTCCTCTGATTTTTGAAATTCCAAAATCCGAGTTGCACGGAGACCTTTCAACTAATATTTCGTTGCTTCTTGCAAAAAAACTTCGAAAAAACCCTCGCGAAGTTGCCAATGAAATATTAAAGCAAATTAAATATGATAACAACCTTATTTCTAAAGCTGAAATTGCAGGTGCTGGATTTATTAACTTCTTCTTTAATTCAAGCTATTTTACAAACATTATTCCCAGAATAGTTGAACAGAAAGATAGTTTTGGAAAATCTGAAAAGTATAAAGGGAAAAGAGCAAATGTTGAATTTGTTTCAGCTAATCCAACAGGACCATTAACTGTTGGACATGGTAGAAATGCTGTCGTTGGTGATACAATTGCTAATTTATTGGAGTGGGTTGGATATCAGGTTGATCGTGAATATTACTTCAATAATGCCGGAAGACAGATGAGAGTTTTAGGTGATTCTGTTCGGCTTCGTTATCTTGAAATACTCGGAGAGAAAATTGACTTTCCGGAAGATTACTATCAGGGTGATTATATAAAAGAAATTGCGGCAAAACTTTATGATGAATATAATGATAGATTAAAACTAGAGCCTGCGGAGGGCTTATTTAAAGAGACTGCTGAAAAAGAGATATTCGCAGATATAAAGAAGACTTTATCATCAATAAACATTATTCATAATATCTTTTATAACGAAAAGTCTCTTTACGATGACGGTAATATTAATAATTTGCTTAATGAATTTGAGAAAATAAATCTGACTTATAAAAAAGATGGCGCAGTATGGCTGAAACTAACTTCATTAGGACAAGAGCAGGATAAGGTTATTATTAAATCAACAGGAGAACCAACTTACAGACTTCCTGATATTGCATATCATATTACTAAGTTCATTCGTGGTTATGATTTGATTGTCGATTTATTTGGTTCCGATCATGCTGCAACTTATCCGGATGTGATGGCAGGAATAAGGGCTCTGGGATTTGACGATAATAAAATGAAAGTTTTAATTCATCAGTTTGTCACAATAATGCAGGATGGCGAAATTGTTAAAATGTCAACCCGAAAAGCCAACTACATAACTCTTGATGAACTTATTAATGAAGTTGGGAAAGATGTAGTTCGCTACTTCTTTAATATGCGTAACATTTCTTCTCATATGAATTTTGATTTGACACTTGCGAAAAAACAATCAGATGAAAATCCGGTTTTTTATTTACAGTATGCTCATGCAAGAATTTGCTCAATAATAAAAGCCACAGAGAAAGAATATTTAAAGCCTTCAATCGATAATCTTGATTTATTAAATACAGTTGAAGAGAGAGACTTACTGAAAAAACTTAACCAATTTGAAGAAGAGATTATCAATAGTGCGGAAAATTTCGAAACTCATAGAATTTGTTTTTACTTAGAAGATCTGGCAACAGCTTTTCACAAATTTTATACTTTCAGAAGAAT
>CALEBT010000032.1 GCA_937942875.1 uncultured Ignavibacterium sp.
ACAACAATCATTTCGACCATTATCACAATTCAAGGGTATGGTCAAAAACAATGTGACATTAGAAATCATTATGAAGATTTCATTTCAATTCAGAAATCTACATATAACGAAAAGGACTATCTTATAAAAAGAGTAGTTGAAGCACAGAGAAAGAGTTGTTTTTCCGAGTTGGTGAATAACAATCCTATGCTTTTTGACTACTTATTGACAAACTTTTCATCGGACACAAATTATCAAAGTCTCTTAGAATTGACTGACAGTATAGCAATTAGAAACAATTATTTCGTTGACTTAAAAAAAGACAGTTTGTTTAATTCTGTTATGACAGATTTAGTGAGCAAGACAATTGACAAGAAAATTCCAAAAGACACTGTTTCTATGGACAAATTATTAAATGTAGCTGTGAAATACTTTTCAATAATGAGACTTACTGACGAAGGGCATTACGTTGGTAAAGTTTGTGTTGGCTTAAACGACATTATGAAAACAGAAAGTGAAAGGAAACCATTTATAGAAGCTTTTTCATTTTCATCAATTCTGAAACATTACCAAAGTGAAGAGTATAGTATGTATGATGAATTTGTAAAGGCAATAAAAGAACTGTATAAAGTAAATCTTGGAATAGACAAAAACGAAAAATTATTAAGAGCTCAGGGAGCAATGTTTCTGCTAATGAGAAATAATGAAAACCTGAAAAAGATGTTGAAAAGCGAATACGAAAAACAGAAAGACTATTTACCTTTCATATTGACAGACAATTAATTACTGTTGCTAACAGCACCTACCCAAAAGGCGGGGTTTCGTGTTCCAAAGACAGTTTTGTGGGTAATCAAACATTAGTTTTTCAAATCAAGTTTTTGTGGTAAAAGTCCCGCCCTTCGGGTAGCTGCAAAACGTTTTGCGTAATGGTGGCTGACGTGCTTCTATGAAAGTGAAGGGTTGAGTCCCAGTTTAGATGTTTTTTTTCTGTTATTATTTAGTTTGTTAATTTCAATCAAAATATTTCCCAATCATTAGAGGAATATTTTTATTTTTGTATAGTTAAAATTTATTGTTTCTAAAACATAAAATAATTTAATATGAATTCAACTCAAAAAATTGATAAGACCTACATACGCAAAGGGAAAATCAAAGAACAGGGAAATGATTTTTTGTTCTGGCAGTCTCAACCCTACGAAATAAGATTAGCAACTATCGAACAAATTCGTCAGGAATATAATTTATGGAAATATGGTGCTGAACAACGAATTCAAAGAGTTTATACAATTGTTAAACGCAAACAATGTTAAATATTTAATTGTTGGCGGTTATGCAGTTGGTTTTCACGGATATCCAAGATATACAAAAGACCTGGATGTCTGGATTATGGTATCTGAGGAAAATGCAGAAAACATATTAAAAGCGTTAGAGGAATTTGGATTTGGCTCGTTAGGATTGCAAAAAGAAGATTTTTTACAGCCCGATGAATTTGTCCAGCTTGGCTATCCACCGAATAAAATTGATATAGTTATGTCTTGTGATGGAATTGAATTTGAAAAATGTTATAACTCGAGAGTTGAACTAAAATTCGAAGGATTAAAGATTAATTTTATTGATATTGAAAATTTGAAGAAAAATAAGAAAGCCTCAGCCCGACCACAAGATTTAGCAGATTTGGATAACCTAGAATCAAGGTAGTTTTTTATAATAAATCTAACCTTTGAATAACTTTGCAAAGATAATCACATCCTTCGAAATATTTGTTTAAGAATTGTTACAAAAATTATCACAGATTTACTAAGTTCTTCAAAGGATTAGGGAGCAAAGTTAAATTAAAAAAATTTCTAATTATTGATCTGAAGCCTTTGAAAAACTCAGTTGTGGTCATACTTTGGGACTGTCTAAAAAGTAATTATATGAGAGATCTGAAAAATTAAGTTTTTATATAATGAGTGATTAAAATTCAACTCTAAAAAATTTATTTGTGTCTTACTGTTTGTTTTTTCTATTCTTTGTCATATTAAGAACCAATGTAAAACTCTTTAGATGGTTATTTTAGCATTTTAACCTGCCTGCTTCAGGCAGGTCAGGCGGGGTTACACTTCGGCAAGCTCAGCGCAAGGCGTGCAAACTTGGAGCTTTGTGTCCCGCCCTGCGGGATTCAGTGCTGGCAGACAGTTTAGTGCTCCGAAACCCGCTGCTACGTCAAATGAAATAAAGTGGAGTCATTAAACCTAAAAATAATTTCTTAATAATTATTAGAATAACAATGAACAGTAAAAAAATATCCGAACAAATAGAATACTCATTCAGGTCTGTTGTCCGAAATGACAACAAAGTTAGAAATGCTTATCTGCTTGTACATTCAGAGAAACTTGGAATAGACATTAATATTGCAGAAGGAAATACTGGTGAAATATCTGCTGACCCAAAGCAAGCAACTCATCTGGCATCAGTTGGAAAATTGTTTACAGCAACACTCATCGGAATGCTTCACGATAAAGGTCTGCTTGATTTTGAAGATAAAATTTCTGAGTATTTGGATACGGACTTAATGAACGGTTTACATATTTATAAAGGAACTGATTATTCATCTGAAATCACAATCAGACATTTGCTAACACAGACATCAGGATTAAATGATATATTTTTCCCGTTGTTAAAAAAGATAATTAAAGATCCAAATCTGAAAATGACAGTAAGAGATGCACTCGAATGGGGAAAAGAAAATCAAAAGCCAGTTGCAAAACCGGGTCAACGACATTTTTATACGGATACTAATTATTATTTGCTTGGATTAATAATCGAAAGTATAACTCAAAAACCTTTTCACAAAGTTATGGATGAAATGATTTTTGAACCTTTGGGTATGGAAAATGCTTTCATAAATGGTTTTTCTGAACCAAAGATTAAAAGTAATTATCCTCCGGCAGACATATATCTTTACAACATAAACTTTATCAATCACAAAAATGTTGCACAGCTTGATTACGCAGGTGGTGGAGTAGTTGCTCCTTTGATTGAGTATCTCATCTTTATGAAGGCTCTGGTAAATCATAAACTGGTTAAGCAGGAAACATTATCAAGGATGATTGATGATGATGTAAATATGGGATTTCCCGTGCTGGGTTTCAGATATGGTTATTCTGTCTGGAAACCAAAACCAATTCCTCTATTGATGCCAAAGAAATTTTATTGTTGGGGTTGTGTCGGAGCAACCGGAGCTTTTATGTTTTACCATCCGCAAAGTGAATCCTTTATTATAGGAACTTTTAATGACCTGTCTTACAGGTCAAAAGCTTTAAGCTTTATGCTGATGAAAGTTATAAAACCATTATTAGAGACAAAGTAAAATTTTATGTTGGATTTGTTTTAAGTTTGATTGTTAATAATAATTAGACTTTGTTCTCATCTAATAAAAAACTTTTATTTCATTCTAAATTATGTTAAACAAAATTGTCAATAAATCAGATAAAGATTACAAGTGAATTTATAAATTCAAGTTAATTTCAAGCTATAAAAAAGATAATAATATATGGACAAAACAAGCGAAAACGAGGAACGAATTTCTAAAATGACTTTTGTCTCAGTTTATCCTCATTATCTTTCAAAAGTTCAGAAGAAAGGCAGAACAAAATCAGAACTACATCAGGTTATCGGATGGCTGACAGGATTTGACGAGAATAAAATTATAGAGTTGATTGATAAAAACGTAACTTTTGAGGAGTTCTTTCAGCAAGCTAAATTAAATAAAAATGCAAAGCTGATAACCGGAGTGATTTGTGGTCATCGCATTGAGGAAATTAAAAATCCATTGATGCAAAAAATAAGATATTTAGACAAGTTAGTAGATGAGTTATCAAAAGGTAAAAAAATGGAGAAAATTTTGCGTAAAGAGTAAAAATAATTTCATAATAAAAATATTGCTTTAAGACTTTAGTGCAGGAGGACAATGAAGTAATTCTAAATTGATTCCTGCACCAAATCTTATAAAATTTTTCTGAACTTATTTTCTTACAAAATAGCCTCTACTTGATTACCATCATCTTTTTGACTAATTGTTTTTTATTACCTGTCTTGGCTTCGGTAAAATTAAGTTGATAGAAATAGACTCCACTTGCAAAGTTTGTCGCATTAAAAATTGCCCTGTGTAAAATCCCTGCCTTAAGCTCTTCGTTTACAAGAGTTACTATCTCCTCACCCAATATGTTAAATACTTTAAGATTTGCCCTACCATCAGCTGGAATAGTAAACTCAATTGTTGTTGATGGATTAAATGGATTAGGATAATTCTGTGAAAGTGTAAATACATTTGGCACAAGTCCAACTTCTACTTCAACTTCATCAGAATATCCATATTTACCATCAGTATCTATTTGTTTTAATCTGTAAGAATACTTACCGGGTAAAGGACGTTTATCTATGTAACTATAATCATTAACTGAATTTGAATTCCCATTACCCTCAATAAATGCAATACTCTGCCAATCAGCTTTAATAATATTTTTTGTTGTAGAATCTTTTAGAGAAGAAATAAATTTTCTCTCAACTTCAAATCCATAATTGTTTGTTTCTGTTGTTGTTGACCAATTTAGTTCAACGTTAAGATCTCTTGCCCGGGCACTGAATGTATTTAGTTCTACCGGTAAAGGATCATCCTGGTTTGTAGTTGCATCCATAAAATCAGAAAAACTTGTTAAACCATTTACTGTTATGTATGGATAATTTCTTTTTACTGATACACCCGGCAGCGAATCTATAAGAACCCAAGCTTGAGTGCTATCTTTTCTATATAATATTGTTCTGTATTTAAAGAATTCATTATCAGGAATAGCAGACATATCAAACGTTAAAGAATATAAAAATCCTCCACCACTTTCTGAATGCCCTTCTTCCAAAGCATCACCCGGCAATATTTTCCATCTCAGATTACCGTAATTTGTTACATTTAGTGGTATTGAGCTTGGATAAAAACTTTCAGGATTAGAAGCTTCGAGAGTGCCTTCGCCAGTTGTGAAGTTATCAATCAAATTGACAATAGCACCTGAATTCCCGAGCACAAAAACACCCCTCTGCCCTGCTGAGATTGTTGGGTTCGGGTCAATATCTTCCAGAGATGGAACAAATGAGTTAGGTCTGGATTTCAAGATTGTTTCACCATCTATTAAAACCTGCCTGTAGTAATAGGTTCGTCCTGGTTCAAGATTTTCAATCTCTTCTTCAATTGTTACTAAACCCGAAGTTGGATAAACTAATCTTTCAGGAGTTGTCATAGGATTATCATCTAAATCCGGGAAGTCAGTATATTCAAAATAAGTTTTGACTACAGATTCTCCATCAGATTCGATTGTTCCTTTTAACGAAATAGTTAAAACATTATTACTCATAGGCGATAGTACTTCGTTTGGTTTAAAGTCAACACCGGCTTTATACATTTTCTCTTTTTCTTTTTCAACAACTTCTTTTGCTTTAAGAAGAGCTCCTGAGCGAGTGCTATATTTAACTGTAGGTTGTCCAAATATTGAATTAATTAACTTATTTCCACCGTTATTTATAAACTTAACTACATTAAACTCACCTTCATTTGTACAACATTTAACCGTGTCACCATAGCTATTATAGACATAGATTTTATATTGATAGCTTACAACACCGCTCATTCCTTCCCAGGGATGATAAGTCCCGAGCAGAGTGTTAGGAATATAAGCTCTGATCGTTTGATAACCCTTGAAGTCTCCCACATAGTAAGCATTTGAAATTCTGGCATCTCTGTCAAAACTATCTGGAAGTCCTTGTTGTAGTTTAAGTAAGTAATATCCCCAGGAAACCCATCTGATATAAACCCAGGTAGGAGAGCCGTGTGGATTCACTCTGAAATCTAAATTTATTCCACCAGCGGTTAATAAATCAGAGAATCCTATACCAGAATTTGTGCTTGTTGAACTGCTGTTATTGCGTGTAGTTCTATACCAATTTATATCACCATTTGCATTCATTCTACCGACATAATCCATTGTAACTGCTTCCGGTGGTTTGGGATATAAAGTTTTAAAGCTCCAGATATTTCCATAAGAAGTACCCTGATCATTACTTGCAACTATTCTATAGTAATATGTTGTATTATGATTAAGTCCTGTTAACTCGTGTAATACTAAGAATCTGTTGCCGTCTGCATAAGCTGTAACAGGTGATGAACTGAATGATGACATATTCGGGTCAGTTGACCATTGAAATTGATATGTACCAGGTGCCTGATTAGGTGAAATAAAAGCGTTTATTCTTGCAGTATGCACTTTAATGAAATTAGCTACGTGAGTCGCTACTCCGGGATAAATTGTTGGTTCAAAAGATCTTTCAGATGAGTAAAATGTTCGTAACCCTGAAGTTACTTTTAATCTGTAATAATAAATAGGTGAATTAAGATTTTGAATATTCTCTGAAACATTAATCAAATTGTGACCACCGACCAAATTCTTTTCAGTCGTTGAATGAGTGTAAACTCCTGATGTTGTTCCGTATTCAAATAAATATTTAACTGGAGTTCCATTGTTATTTATACGACCTCTTATTGTACCACTGAATCTTTGAATATTCTCTGCTGCAAGTATCTCAATGGTTGGAGTGATTATACTGTATTTATTGTTAAGATAAGTTTCCAGTATTCTTTGCTCCTGATTAGAAATCTGCTTACTATAAATAATTACTTCCAGAATGCTGCCACTGTAAAAATGATTTCCGGCAGGATTAGCTCCGAGAGTT
>CALEBT010000033.1 GCA_937942875.1 uncultured Ignavibacterium sp.
CAATTTTGGAATTGGCTGGTCTGGCTGGCTATTCTGGGCTTTGGTGCTTTACTTTATAATAAGATTAAAACATCCACCCGTAAATGATGATTCAGAACTCGATACAAAAAGAAAAGTTTTAGGTTGGATAAGTTTTGTAATCTTATTTATTTCTTTTTCCTTTGCGCCTATTACAATAGAAAACATTTTATAAGTTAAATTTTGAAATAAAATAGACAGATTTTTACCTTTTATCAATTGATTAAATAAAAAAAATTACAATATGTATTTTTCAATCAAAAAAATCAGATTATTGTTATTATCTGCCTCAGTAATATTATTTTACTCTTGCGAAAAGAAGTTTGACAATATTATTGATTCAACTGGTTTCAATTATCAGGTTTTATCAGTATCTCCTAAAGATACCGTGGTTTTTAATTTAGAGGATTCATCTCTTGTTATAAATATAAAGTTCAGTCAATCGAGTAAATTGAATTCTGTATCAGCACAAATTACAGACCCGGTGGGGAAGAAATACATCTCTGATAGATTATCACTATTCGATAACGGAAAATCTGAAAATGGTGATTTGATTTCCGGAGATAAGATTTATTCAAATAAAATTTTTATGAAAAGTAATGATCAGAATGGAGTTTATGACTTAAAATTTTATGTTGATGATGAAATTGAAATTAATAGATTTGTTGCCCGAACTTCATTTTATTTCAGAAATGGTGAATCAAATGTTGCTCCTGTTATTTCAAATCCATCAATTGATCCGGACACTTTGGTCGTTACAACAACCACTACAATTCAAACACGAATAAAAGTAGAAGATCAAAACGGATTGAATGATATTAAAGAAGTTTATTTTATTGTTTTCAGACCTGATGGAACGACTAATAATATTAAAACGCAACTCTATGATGATGGTAATTTGAATGATAATGGTGATTTAATAGCAGGAGATGGAATCTACTCCAGAAAAATTAAGGTGAACGAAACAAACGCAAAGGGAACTTATCGTTTTGAATTCCGTGCAAATGATAGAGGCGGTCTTCAAAGTAATATCATTAACTATTTTGTGCTAATTCAATGAAAAATTTTTTATTAGTTTTATTGTTAATTCTATTTTCTCAGAATGGATTAAGTCAAATTTCAGACTACAGAATTGGAGATGAATTAGCAAAATTAGAAAAGACCACTGCTCTTAATCCAACCAGCAATTCAATAATAGACATAATTACAATTGGAGATACCATTTGGTTGGGAACAAGCCGGGGAGTAAGTGTATCATTTGATAAAGGAGAAAACTGGACAAATTTTTATGGCCGGTCGGATTTTGGGACAGATAATGTTTCAGCGATAGGATATTACAATGGTACATTCTGGTGTGCGACTGCGAAATCAGTGGAAGTTCCCGGCGGTCAAAGATTACCCTCTGGAACCGGATTAAAATATACAACAAACAATGGAGTGACTTGGGTAAGTATTCCTCAACCTATTGATGACCAAAATGATGATAAAATTCAATATGGTATTAATCAGATAAGAGCTCTTCCTGTTACTGTTACAGTTCAGAATCTGACTTACGATATTGCATTTACTCCCGGAACAGTATGGATAGCTTCTTTTGCAGGTGGACTTCGCAAGAGCACTAATATGGGACAGACTTGGCAGAGAGTAGTTTTACCACCAGATAGATTAAATTCTATTAAACCAACCGACACTTTAGATTTTTGCCTTTCACCAGTTGCAGGAAATTTCTGTTCAGAAGGAAATTTAAATCACAGGGTTTTTTCTATTACTACTGACAATAATTCAACCATATACGTCGGAACTGCTAATGGCATTAATAAATCTACTGATGGTGGAGTTAGCTGGATTAAATTTAATCATCAAAATCAAGCAAATCCTATAAGCGGAAATTTTATTACTGCGTTAAAGTTCAACCCACAGGATAATTCTATATGGGCATCTACCTGGAAAGCAGAAGATCAAAATGAGTTTTATGGAGTTAGTTTTTCACTGGATGGAGGAAATAACTGGACAACTACTCTGTCAGGTGAAAAACCTCATAATTTTGAGTTTAAATTTCAGCAGGCAATTGTACTAACAGGAAATGGTGCATTCAGAACAACAGATATGGGAAAAAGTTGGATTCTCCCAAATTCTATCTTTGATAAAAGCACAGGCACTTTCTTAAGAACAAATACTTTTTATAGTGCAGGTGTAACTGGTGATTACATTTTTTTAGGAAGTGATGATGGACTTGCCAGATTAAAAGAAAATTTTGGAACTATATGGGAAGGAGATTGGAAAGTCTATCTTGCCTCACAACCACTTACTTCTTCTGATGAGGTTTACTGCTATCCAAATCCATTTTCTCCGCGACAGGAATTATTAAAGTTTCGTTACAGTACTAAAGGCAAACAGTCAAACGTTACAATTCGTATTTATGATTTTGCTTTTAATTATGTTGCGACTGTAATTCAAAATGCTTCAAGATTAACAGATTTAGAAGGTTCACCTGACTTTTGGAATGGAAGAGATGATAGTGGAAATTATGTTCCAAATGGTGTTTACTTTTATAGAATAGAAATTGATGATTCTGATGCTCTTTTTGGTAAAATTTTAGTTTTGCAATAGAGGTTAGATTGAATAAAAATTTTATTAACATAAAGAATATCCCAAATTTGACTTTATTTCTTTTACTTATTGGTCTTTATTCAGTAATATTTGCTCAGCCACAATTTAATCCTATGGCAGCGAAACCCGGTTCATTTAGCAGAATGGGTTTTGGTCCGCGTGGAATCGGATTGGGAAATGGGCTTTCAGCATTGACTGAAGGTAATCTTGTCTCTTATTATAATCCTGCTGCTTCAGTTTTTCAAAAAGGGACTTCATTTCAAACCGGATATTCATTCCTTTCATTAGATAGGCAATTAAATTTTCTCAGTTTCACAAGAAGATTTGAATTTTTCTCTTCTAAGGATACTTCTTCCGATAGAAAACCTACATCTGTGGCTGGATTAAGTGCTGGAGTAATTAATTCAGGTGTCTCCAAAATTGACGGCAGGGATAACAATGGTTTGAAAACAAAAGAACTTTCAACATCCGAAAATCTTTTCTTTATTGGAATTTCTAACAGATTCTCCGAAAAATTTTCATTGGGACTGAACTTTAAATTCTACTATTATAAACTTTATGAAAAAATGACATCCACATCGGTAGGGGTTGATGCTGGCGCCTTATACAGACTTAATGATAATTTAAGTTTTTCATTCACATTAAATGATCTAAACAGTAAATATAAATGGGATAGCGGGCCTATTTATGGTCAGAACGGAATTTCATCTGAGGACAAATTTCCATTGCTTAAAAAGTTAGGCGTTTGCTATAAAAATACTGATTATAACTTTTTTATTGTAGGGGAGTTTGAAAGCAGTAACGCAGGAACAAATATTATCAGACTTGGTGCTGAGTACAACATTTTCGAAGGACTTTATTTGAGAGGTGGAATTGACCAATTTAATCTGAGTAATTCTGATTGGCCTACAAAACCATCTTTAGGTTTTACATATTTTTATAATTTATCTGATTATGTGCTCGGTGTTGATTATGCTTTTATGTTTGAACCCTATTCATCGTCGGATAGACATATAATTGGAGTAAACTTTAATTTTTAATTAAAAGTTATTTTATGAAAAACATCATTTTGATTTTATTAGTATTAACATTTTTTGATACATCAGCTCAGAACGCTGGAAATACCGGGCTGTCTTTTCTTAAATTTGGATTTGGAGCCAGGAACTCTGCAATGGGTGATATTGGAAACGTAATTTCTGAAGACTTATCTGCTTTACATTATAATCCATCAAGATTATCTCTAAAATCAGGTAATGAAGTAATGTTTAGTCATAATTCCTGGATTCAGGATGTAAGCAGTCAAATGTTTGGTATCAAAACAAGTTTATTTGGAATTCCTTTTGCTTTGGGTTTCAATATCACTAATATTTCAGATATAGAAATAAGAACCAGACCAGGTGAACCTCAGGCAAAATTCAATGCTAATTATTTTTACGGAAGTATATCTTCTGCTTATAGCTTTTCTGATGAGTTGTCGGTTGGAGCTACAATTAAATATCTTTATGAAGGTATATTAAATGACGAAGCTACCGGATTGGGTTTTGATTTTGGCATAAACTATCTGACACCTTTTGAAAACTTAAGTATCTCTGCAGTTTTCAGAAATCTTGGCTCAATGAATTCGCTTAGAAATCAATCCACAAAATTACCTTCTGAATTCAGAGCTGGTCCTCAGTATAAATTTGATTTTTCAGATTATAATCTTGATTTGGTTATAGCAGGCGAGTATCAAAAATATTTTGATTCAGATAGTCATATCAATTTTGGCTTGGAAGTTATTTACAATAAAATTTTTGCTTTGAGGTCTGGTTATCAGAGTAATTATGAGATACGTGACTTTACTGCTGGATTTGGATTGATGTGGGGAAATCTTCGGTTTGATTATGCTTTAATTCCTTTTAATTCAGGAATCGGAAGCAGTAATATCTTCTCATTGGCTTTCAGTTTTTAGAAAATGTTGTCAGAACAAAATAGCTTTGATTACAAAACTCATTACAAAATAGATGCTGAAGAGTTTGACTATTTTGAGGAAAGAGTTGAACCTGCCAAACACGAAGAAAGAAGAGTAAGAGAAGTAATTCTATCACAAATTCCAAAAAATTCTGATATGATTTTGGATGTTGGCTGTGGCTCTGGCTGGGTCGCAAGACAACTTGTTCCTAAAGGGAAAAAAGTTTTTTCATTAGACATTTCATCAGACAACCCTAAAAAAGTTAATAATCTAATTCGAAGTAAAAATCACTTTCCAATTGTTGCAGATTCTTTTAATCTCCCTTTCAAAAGCAATTACTTTAATTGTGTAATTGCCTCCGAAATAATTGAGCATACAATCAATCCTTCATACTTTATTGATGAATTATTTAGAGTGGTATCTAAAAATGGAAGGTTAATTATATCAACTCCTTACAAAGAAAAAATCAGATATCACTTATGTATTCATTGTAATAAAAAGACTCCTGAAAATGCTCATCTTCATTCTTTTGATGAAGTAAAACTCTCAAAGCTTTATTCTAAAAAAGATTTGAAAAGATTTAATTCTATAATTTTTGGTAATAAGGCACTTATATTTTTAAGGACTCATATTATTCTGAAGTTTTTACCGATGAATATTTGGTTAGCTTTTGACTGGCTTGCTAATCAGATTTATAACAAGCCTTTACATATAGTTTGTACTTACGATAAAAATTCCTGAATTTTATTTTCAAGAAGTTTGAATTCATTCTCCCAGCATAAAATTTTAGAAGCTGCCTTGCAATTCTCTTTTAATTGATTGTAGAATAAATCATCTTTTAATAATCTGTTAAGTGAATTTATTATGCTATCTAACTGATTTTCTTCAACAACAAAGCCAACTTTATATTGCTCAACTATTTGTTTCATCTGTGGAAGATTTGTAACTAACACTGGAATCTCTGCCATTATATATTCAAATAATTTGTTAGGCAATGCGTAATAATAACTCAAACTTAAATTCTCAATCAAAGATAAGCCAATGAATGCTGATGAAGTGTAATTCAATAATTCATTTTGAGATATTTTACCAGCAAAAAATACTTTGTTTTCAATTGAAAGAGATTTAGATAAATCCTTGTAATACATTAAATGCTCACCATCACCTAAAATTATTAAAACGTAATCCTCCGATTTTCTAAGAACCTCAAATATCATTTTCAATCCTCTTCCGTGAACAACAACCCCTTGATATAAAAGTATCTTTTTATTTTTATCAATCTGAAGTTTGCTGTACAAATCAATCAGTGAGTCTGACTTTTTGAACAAAGGTAAATTTCTTAAAACTAATGTATTAATCAGATGATATTCCTTTTTCAGGAAATCATCATCCATTTTGCCTGTAACTAACACCAGATCAGCTTTGTTTATAAAAAATTTTTCTATTGTTCTCCACAATTTTTGAATAAAAGGCTTATCCTTTAGTCCAGCTAAAAATCCAAATAATTCTCTGCAATCATAAATAACTTTTGCTCCTTTTAATTTTCCTAATATTACACATAGAGGCAGACAGTATAAATCTTCAGCGAAAACAATATCATATTTTCTTTTTAATAGATTAAATTTAAGAATAGAGTAGAACTTCAAATAAAAAAATATTGTGGGGAATTTTTTATTTAGCTTGTAAACAGTTTCGGAGCCTTTAACGGATTCAAATCCTTCAGTTAACCAATCAAATCCTAGAAATTCAGCATCTAAGCCACAGTTTTTAATTGAAGTATATAGATTAAAACATCGTGTATCAAAATTTATATTACCAAGAAAAGTAATAAGAACTTTTTTTTTATGCATTTATTTATAAGTGTATTTAAGCGTATTTCTCATTACGGTTTTAGCATCGAACTTTTCTTTAAAGTCAATTAAACTCATACTCGGAGTCATCGGATTGGCAGCTTTGGTATCTTGCGAAACTCCAATGTCAACATATTGATAGCCGTTTTCAGTTGACCATTTAACAACTTCGTACATAACACGGTGGATTGGTTTTAAATGTTCATATTCATACAGAAGCATATTGTAGAAACAAAGAGTAACAATTGGGTTGCAAATAAAAAGACTTGAACCGGCAATTGGTTTGTTTTTATAGTAAACCATAAAGAGCTTGAGATTGTCAGGCAATAATTCTTTTAACTTTAATAAGTCTTCATAAGAATGAGTAGGTTTTACTCCGTGACGAGCTTTATTTTCTACAAGAATCGGATAAAATTCATCGTATCTGTCATTGATCTCCACTTTTACGTTTTCATCTTTTAGTGTCTTCCTGATATTTCTTCTTACCGTTTGTTGAAAGCGGGAAATGATATCTTCTTCCGGAAATAATTTTATAGCACTAGAGATGTAGTGTAAATCATATTTGAAACCAAGCCATAGCATTGCGAAATCAAGATTTTCATTCGGATGCTTTTCATAAACTCTTGGAGCAGATGTTAGTACAATTTCCTTCCAACCTTTCGATTTTCCATAATCAATTAGTGTTTGTACTATTTCCATTGCCTGAGAAAATTTAACATCTTTTGTTACAATTGAGCCATAACTTGCACCAATTGGCGATTCAAATGTAGTGGAATTAATAATTGAGCCGGGTAATACAGCTATGATATTTCCTTTTTCAAGAAAAATTAAATGATTGAAATTGAATTTGCCGGGTTTATGATAATCAAAAAATTTTTGCAAATGGAACATTGTTCCATTATTTGACTCAAGAACAAATTGGTCCCATTTTTCTTTCCATTCGCTGTTATATTCTATTATTTCCATATAACTAATCTTTAAATTTTCCTGACAAAGTTACAAAAACTAACTAAGTTTTTAGAAGATTAAATGATTATATTTTCAAACAAAGATTATAAAGGTTGAGTAATGAACAAAGTCTCTGTAATAATCATAACAAAAAACGAATCACAGAATCTCCGTGATTGCCTTGAATCTGTTCGTTGGGCTGATGAAATTATTGTGGTTGACTCCGGAAGTAGTGATGACACTGTGGAAATAGCCAGAAAATACACAGATAAAGTAATTTATAATGAATGGAAAGGTTATGCCGATCAGAAAAATTTTGCGTTACAACTTGCTAAAAACGAGTGGGTTTTGAGTTTAGATGCAGATGAGAGAGTTACAGAAAATTTAAAGAATGAAATATCAAATACTGATTCAGAAAAGTTTGACGGTTACAGAATTAAACGAGATAATTTTTTCCTCGGGAAAATGATTAAAGGATGTGGTTGGGGAAATGATTATCAATTACGATTGTTTAGAAAATCCAAGACCACTCTTACCAAAAGATTAGTTCACGAAGCATTTTATGTTGAGGGGAAAATTAGTAATCTTAAAAGCACAATGATGCATTACTCATATCGTAACTTTAAAGATGCTTTTGATAAAATAAATTATTATTCAACACTTGAAGCTATTGAAAAGCAAAACCGAAAAAAAGTTAATGCATTTACTATTCTAATCACTCCTGTAATAGCTTTTCTTCAACATTTTATTATCAGAAAAGGTTATATCGATGGAATTTATGGAGTGTTCGTTTCAATTCTGAATGCTTATACTAAACTTCAGGTACAGTTAAAAATCTGGGAATTGAAGAATAAATCTGCTGATACCAAATGAAAGTCTTATTAGCACCAAATAGTTTCAAAAATTCTTTGTCTTCAGTCCAAATAACTGATTTATTATCATCTCAACTGTCTAAAATAAAAAATGCTGAAATTATTGAATCACCAATAAGTGATGGTGGTGATGGATTTATTGAAGTATTGGAATATTATAAAAAAGAATCATTTGACAAATATTTTTATGAAGCAGAATTTAATGGAGAGCCCATTAAATGCCCTGTATTATTTGACAGATTAAACAAAACAATATATTTAGAATCTGCAAGTGCAATAGGATTAAGATTTTTGAAGAAGGAAGAATTGAATCCTTTGAATTTAAATTCTTTTTCTATCGGGCATATTATTAAAAATATTTTATTTGAAGAGCGACAAAAATGGATTCCGCCTTTTAAGAATATAATAATCGGAGTAGGAGGCACTGCAACAATTGATTTCGGACTTGGAGCAGTAAATTCTTTGGGAGTAAAATTTTTTGATTATCAGAAAAATGAAGTGAAGCCTGTTCCGGGAAATTTCAATCTGATAAAAGAAATTGGAGTGGAAGATTTAGATAGCAATCCTTATATTCAATCTCTCAGGGAGAAAAATATTTTTTGTATTGTTGATGTAGATACAAAACTTTTAGGTAAAAATAATGCGTTGGAAATATTCGGACCGCAAAAAGGGGCTAATAAAAAAGATATTGATTTGATTTCGAGCGGAGTTAGAAATGTTATATCAGTATTAAAGAAGAAAAATTACCCTGTTGATGAATTAAGTTTGAACGGGGCTGGTGGCGGATTAGCATCAGGATTGAGTATTTTCTTCGGAGCGAAAATAATTCCTGCTAAAGATTATATCAGAGCCGAACTTTTGAAATCTACAAACTCGGAAATTCCTGACTATGTAATTACTGCAGAAGGAAGATTTGATTATCAATCTTTTGAAGGTAAAGCGACGGGAGAAATTATTAAAAATTTTTCATCAAAAGTGAAAAAAATTTTTGTTATTTGCGGCTTGGCAGAAGATAAGGTTGATAAAAAACTCCCTGATAATGTTGAAATTATTCAAATTAGAGATTATTTCCATAGTGTTGATGAATCCATAACTAATGCTTCGCTGGGAATTAAAATTGCCTCAGAAAAAATCTTAAATCAGCTCTCGGACATTTCATCAAATTGAGCTTTCTTAATCGACAATTTTAGTTAAATTCAAAAAGTAAATTTTAGAAATTTTCAAAGGAAATAATGAAAGAATATCACGATTTAGTAAAACTCGTTATGAATAACGGTGTTAGAAAATCATCAAGAACAGGGATCGATACAATCTCTTACTTTGGTGCTTTTTACAGAGTTGACTTATCGAAAGGATTTCCTTTGCTTACTACAAAAAAAATGGAATGGAAATCTTTACTTTATGAAGTTCTTTGGTACTTATCAGGTGAGGAACACATAAGAAACTTAAAGCAGCACACTAAAATTTGGGATGCCTGGGCTGATGAACAAGGAAGATTACAAACAGCCTATGGAAGATTCTGGCGAAGATTTCCTGTGCCGGAAAAATCTGCATATCTGGATGGAGAAATTTTTGTAGATGAATCCAATCCTTTTGTCGAAAAGCAAGATAATGGCTCGCTTACTTTCGATCAAATTGGCTGGGTTATCAATGAAATTAGAAAGAATCCAAATTCAAGAAGATTAGTAATTTCTGCCTGGCATCCTGCTAATGCAGTTGTTAGCAAGTTGCCGCCTTGCCATTATACTTTTGCTTTCAATATCAGTAATGGAAAACTTAACTGCCATCTTACTCAACGTTCGGGTGATATTGCACTTGGTATTCCTTTTAATTTAGCTGCTTATTCATTACTTACTCAAATTATTGCTCAGGAAACAAATCTTGAACTTGGATTTTTTGCTCATACCATTATTGATGCTCACATTTATGTTGCTGAAAAAGGTTCGCCTAATGAGAAATATGATCATTTAGAAGGACTTAAACTTCAATTAACAAGAGAACCTTACCCACTTCCTAAATTAGAAATTAGTAAAAAACCAATTGATGAACTTGATTTTGATGATTTTAGTTTAATTGATTATAAATGTCATCCCAAAATTAGATTTGAGGTCGCTGTTTGAAAAAAATAATTATTGTTGCAATTGCTGAAAATAATGTAATAGGAAAAGCAAATGGTGAGATGCCCTGGCATGTAAAAGAAGAATTCAAACACTTTAAGGATACTACTTTTGGTTTTCCCGTAATAATGGGAAGAAAAACCTTTGAAACTCTTGGGAAGCCGCTCAAGGGTAGATTAAATATTGTAATTACAAGAAATAAAAATTATTCAGTCAATTTTGATGAACTAATAATCTTTGATTCATTGGAAAAATCTTTTGATTATTGTGAAAAAAATAATTACGAAAAAATTTTTGTAATTGGGGGAGGAGAAATTTATTCTCAGGCAATAAATCTTGTGGATGAAATGATCATTTCAAGAATGAAATTTAGTGCTGAGGGTGAGGTTGTATTTCCTCCAATTAATGAATCTGATTGGGAAATCGAAGAAATTATGGATAGAGAATTGTTCAAAGTTTTTAGTTACAAAAGGAAAAATGCGCAATAGAATAAAAATATTACCTGAAAACTTAGCTAATAAAATTGCGGCTGGAGAAGTAGTTCAAAGACCAGAGTCAGTTGTCAAGGAATTATTGGAAAACTCTATTGACGCAGGCGCTAAAAATATTGAGTTAATTGTAAAGCAAGCAGGGAAATCATTGATTCAGGTTTGTGATGATGGTTCAGGTATGACTGAAGAAGATGCAATTCTTTGTATTCAAAAACACGCTACAAGTAAAATATCCTCTCTTGAAGATTTGGAATCTATTAAAACCTTAGGATTCAGAGGAGAAGCTTTGAGTTCTATTGCTGCTGTTTCTCAGGTTGAGATAAAAACTGAAACCAGAGAAGAAGAAATCGGTACGCTGATTAAAATTGAAAGAGAAGGAGAAGTGTATAAATCTAAAATATCCACTGCAAAAGGTACTTGTGTTTCAGTAAAAAATCTTTTTTACAATACACCTGCAAGAAGGAAATTTCTCAAAACAGATACTACAGAGCTTAAACACATAATAGATACGTTCAATAGAATTGCTTTAGCTAATCCAAAAATCAGTTTCAAATTTTATAATAACGATGATTTGGTTTTCGATTATAAAGACGGAACGTTGGAAGATAGAATATCCCAGATTTTTGCAGATAATATGATGGACGCCTTGATAAAAGTTGAAGAATTAACAGAATTTATATCTCTTTATGGATTTATCGGGAAGCCCTCAATATTCAGAAAGAGCAAAGGAGAGCAGTTTCTTTACCTAAATGGAAGATATGTTGTAAATAAAAACATAAACCACGCAGTATTCAATGCTTTTGAAAATGTCCTTGAAAAAGGAGATTATCCTTTTTTCGTATTGTTTTTAGTAATTGATCCCTCGAAAGTTGATGTAAACATTCATCCTTCAAAACTTGAAGTGAAATTTGATGATGAAAAAGACATTTATAACTTTGTCTTAAGTGTAATCAGAAAAACTATTGCCTCTTATGATTTAGTACCAACGATGTCTTTTAACAATCCGTTAGAATCAGAAATTGAATCAAAATTAAAGTTTGATCCATTCGTAACAAGTAGAAGAAATGATTTTTCAGATAGGCCGGATTATTCCAAAAAAATGGATTTTGTAACCAATGAGGATATAGAGCTCGTTTTTGGTAACCTGACTAATGAAATTGCTAAATCAAATGAAATCCCTCTTCAACAAGTTGATGAATATTTTACTCAAAAAGAAACAGAGCAAAATATAGATGATACGGAAACAGAACAGGAAAAAGGATTTATTATTCAGTTACACAATAAATATATTCTTTGCCAGATTAAATCAGGTTTAATGATAGTAGATCAACACGTTGCTCACGAAAGAATCCTTTATGAGAAAGCTTTAAGTCGAATGGATTCTAATCTTCCGCTTTCTCAGCAACTGCTTTTTCCTATCAAAGTGGATATTGATCCGGCAAGATTAGAATTATTAAGAGAATTAAATCCTTATTTAGAAAAATTAGGTTTTCAATTAAAATTCAAATCATCAAATAGGCTTATTATTGAAGGCGTTCCGGAGGATATTAAGAGTGGCTCTGAAGAAAGAATACTCAGAGAGATAGTTGATGAATTTCAAATCAATTATAAAGAAAAGAAATTAGAACAAAAAGATAATATTGCAAAATCTTTTTCCTGTAAAACTGCGATAAAATCAGGAGATAAACTTTCAGAAAACGAGATGCGTATATTGATTGATCAATTATTCGGAACATCTATGCCCTATGTTTGCCCTCACGGAAGACCTGTACTGATTAAAATTTCTTTAAACGAATTTGATAAAAGATTTGGTAGAACATAATCTTTAGTCTTAATTTTGTCAAAAAAATTCGAGGTATCAATGATAAATTCAGATTTTCTCAATAGAAAAATCGAATACGAAAAGAAAGCGGCAGAATCCAAAACAACCGGAATGAAGTTTACAACAGTTAGCGGTCAGGACATTAAAGTTTGTTATACTCCTGATGATATTAAAGAAATCAATTATTTGTCAGATTTAGGTTTTCCTGGTGAATATCCATACACCCGTGGAATTCATCCAAACGGATATCGTGGCAAAATCTGGACAATGAGACAATTTGCAGGTTTTGGAACTCCGGAAGATACTAATCAAAGATTTCATTATTTATTGGAACACGGTCAGACTGGACTTTCAGTAGCATTTGATTTACCGACATTGATGGGATGGGATGCAGATGCACCTTTAAGCGAAGGTGAAGTTGGGATTTGTGGCGTTTCTATTTCTTCATTAAAAGATATGGAAATTCTTTTCGATAAAATTCCATTGGATAAAGTTTCAACATCTATGACAATCAATTCACCTGCTGCGATGATTTTTGCATTCTATCTTGCTGTGGCTCAAAAGCAGGGAGTTGATTTAAAGCAATTAAGAGGAACTCTTCAAAATGATATTTTGAAAGAATATATAGCTCAAAAAGAATATATTTATCCTCCTAATCCATCAATGAGAATTATCGTTGATATGATAGAATACTGCTCAAAGGAAGTCCCACAATGGAATCCTGTATCTGTAAGTGGATATCATATTCGTGAAGCTGGTTCTACTGCCGTTCAGGAGTTAGCTTATACTTTAGCTGATGGCTTTGCTTATATTGAAGCTTGCATAGAAAGAGGAATGGACATAGATGAATTTGCTCCAAGAATTTCATTCTTCTTCAATTCGCATCTTGATTTTTTTGAAGAAATTGCCAAATTCCGTGCAGCGCGTAGAATATATGCCAGACGAATGAGAGAAAAATACAAAGCAAAAAATCCAAGAAGTTGGTGGCTTCGTTTTCATACGCAAACTGCAGGATGCACATTGACGGCTCAGCAACCTGAGAATAACATAGTTCGAACAGCAATTCAGGCTTTAGCGGCAGTTTTAGGCGGGACACAATCCCTTCATACAAATTCAATGGATGAAACATTAGCTCTGCCAAGTGAAAAAGCCGTTAAAATAGCTTTGAGAACTCAGCAATTGATCGCCTATGAAACAGGTGTAATAAACACTGTTGATCCTCTTGGAGGAAGTTATTTTGTTGAAGCGCTGACTGATAAAATGGAAAAAGAAGCTAATGAAATATTTGAACAGATTGATGCCTTCGGTGGTGTTATTCCGGCTATAGAAGCAGGTTACTTCCAGAAAGAAATAGCTGATGCAGCTTATCGTTATCAAAAAGAAGTTGAAAGGAAAGAGAAGTTTATTGTCGGAGTGAATGAATTTGTAGAGAAAGATGAAAAAATTGATATCCCGATTTTAACAATATCTCCCGAAGTTGAAATTCAGCAAAGAAAAAGATTGGCTGAATTAAAACAAAGCAGAAATAAAGAAGCAGTGGAAGAATCTTTGAAGGAAATTAAGGCTGCCGCAATTGATGGCAAAAATTTGATGCCTGTTTTTGTAAAAGCAGCTCACAATTATGTAACTCTTGGTGAGATGGTTGGCGAATTGAAAGAAATCTTTGGTACTTACGAGGAAGTTTCGGTGTTTTAATGTTATCGGACTTCTTCAAATTAATAAGAATTAGTAACTGGATTAAAAATCTTTTCGTTTTTGTCCCGCTTATTTTTTCTTTGCATCTTTTTCACGCTGAATATTTCATAAAGGTTTCAATCACTTTTCTTTTATTTTGTTTCAGCTCCAGTGCAATTTATGTGATAAACGATATTGTTGATTTGGAAGCAGACAGACAACATCCAATTAAAAAAAACAGACCTTTAGCCTCTGGAAAATTCTCTATCAATTTTGCTTATTTGATTTCAAGTATCTTGATTTTATTGACATCCTTATTCTCTATAATTTTTGATTACGGTCTTTTTTTTATTCTTATAATATTTCTATCTCTTAACATCAGCTATTCGTTATATTTCAAACATAAAGTCTTGATTGATATATTCGCAATCGCTGCTGGCTTTTCAATTCGGGTTTATGCTGGAGCATTTATTATTGATGTTCCAATCTCAAGTTGGCTTATTTTATCAACAATATTTATATCACTTTTTCTGGCTATTATGAAAAGGCATTCTGAATTAAAAAGATTTGAAAATGATACCGATATAAAAACTCGTAAGGTTTTAGGAAGTTACTCAATTGATTTTACTAAACAGATGGCTACGGTTGCAGCTTCCGGATTAGTTACTTGTTATGCACTTTACACCGTTGCCGAGAGAACAGTATCAGCTTTCGGAACAGATAATTTAATCTATACAACTCCCTTTGTGGTATTTGGTATTTTCAGATTTATGTATCTTGAATACATCAATCAAAAAGGGGAGAATACAACAGAAATATTATTAACTGATTTACCGACAATATTAAATCTGTTACTTTACTTCATTACTTGTATTCTTATCATTTATAAGTTGACATAATATGAGAAAATTTCTTCTGATATTAATTTTAATTTCTCTGATGTCCTGCTCTTCGAGTAAGTCAATTGATAATCAAATTGAAGTTTTAACAATTAAAAAAATAGAATGTTGGCTTAATCTAATGCCGGGTGGTCGTCCTACATTTCATTACTCAGGAGAAATTGAAATTAAAGATATCAAACCTGAAAATATTACTTTTGAATACATTGAATTTTTAAATGAACAAAAAGTCATCAGTAAATCTTTTCCACTTTATGAAGTGTTATTTATAGACTCTGTTGAAAATAAGAAAGCCTTAAGAATGGATTTTTATTCCCCTAAAGGGATTGCTGTTACAGATGATATGCTAAAAACTGATTTTATTGATGCCAGAATGATTTTTAGAATAGATGATGCAATTATAGAGTTGATTCAGACGGATATCCAACTATTAAGAACTTATTAGAATATGTATTACGATTTTTTTATTCTTTTATTACTTATATTTTTCAGTGCCTACTTTTCATCAACAGAAATGGCTTATATCACCTCGAATAAATTGAAACTTGAATTAAAATCCAAAAGAAAAAATTTCTCATCAAAAACAATAAAATATTATCTTCAAAATCCTGAAAACTTTTATTCAACAATCTTACTCGGTAACAATTTAATTAATATTGCTTTTGCATCACTATCAGCTTTGCTTTTTGCAAGACTTTTCAACTTAAATGATTTTGAAATTTTAATTATAACAACCGTTTTAATTCTCTTTTTCGGAGAAATTATACCAAAATATTTTGCAAGAGAATTTGCGGACGGAATAATACGTCCCGCACTTATTTTTCTTAGGGCTTTGTCAGTTCCTTTAAATCCGTTTGTAAAAATTCTATCATTGATAAGCAATAAATTCCTGGATACAAAAAAATCCCGACAGGAGAATCTGACTTTGTTATATGACAGAGAAGATATCTTAAATTTAATAGAAGAGTCTCACATAGCCGGTAAAGTTTTGAAACGTGAAAAAAATATTATGCAAAGAGTAATTGAATTAGGTGAACAAAAGATTTATGAATGTATGAGGCCAAGAACTGAAATAGTTGGAATAGATATTGACTCTTCTATAATCGAATTAAAAAAGTTATTCCTTGATTCTGGATATTCTAAAATTATAGTTTACGAAAATGATCTTGACAACATAAAAGGTTTTGTTTTGCTTAAAGATTTGTTCAAAAATCCAAATAACATCTCAGAAATTTTCCGTCATATAAAATTTTTCCCAGAAACTAAAAAAACAGTTGAAGTTCTCAATGATATGATTGAAAACAAACAATCCATCGCTGTAGTGGTTGATGAATTTGGAGGAACTGCCGGAATAGTTACAATAGAAGACATTATTGAAGAGTTTTTCGGCGAGATAAAAGATGAGTTTGATGAAGAGGAAATTATTTGCAAAAGAATTTCTAAGTCAAATTATCTGGTAAGTGGCAATGTAGAAGTAGATTACTTTAATGAAAAATATAACCTGAACTTACCCGAAGGCGATTATGAAACTATTGCTGGGCTTTTGGAATTTTATTTAGGAAGAATACCTAAGTCTGGTGAAAGTGGTAAAATTGATAATTTTTCTTTTATCATAATTAAATCTAGTTTAACAAGAATTGAATTAGTGAAAATTATTTTTCCCGATGAGTAAGATTATATTGTTTGATGGAGATTGTAATTTTTGTAATTATTGGGTCAATTTCATTCTTAAAAACGATGTTAATGATAAGTTTTTGTTTGCGTCCTTGAAATCTGAATTTGGCCTAAAACTTTTAACAAAACATAATTTATCAGAACTTTCCTCAGATACGTTTATCCTGATTGATAATGATAATTATTATATAAAATCTGATGCAGCATTTTTGATTTTGAATGACTTAAAACATTGGTTGAAGTTCTTTAAATTTCTAAAAATAATTCCAAAATCCGTTAGAGATTTGGTCTATGATTATATAGCTAAAAACAGAAAAAAGATATTTCGCAAGAAATTTTATTGTATGATTCCAAATGAGAAAATTAAAAGCAAATTCATCACGTGACGCATCATCAAGTTTCAATGCTTATTTATTGATTGTTACTTTATAAGTTTTAACTCCAAGGGATAGAGCTAATAAAAATAAAAGTAAAGATATTATTGATAAAACATAATGACCCGAATTAAGATTAGAAGTTGCTAACATTGCCAAAGAAGAAAGAGTAACAGCAAACATAAATAACATTGGAATCATCACGAATTTAATACCTTTTTTGAGGTAAGCAACCCAGGCAGTTAACGCTAATAGCGCTAAAGCAGCTAATAATTGATTAGCGCTACCAAATACTGGCCATATTGACATTGTTTGTCCACTAAAAGTCAATGCAGCACCCACACCAACTGTAATTCCGGTTGCAACAAATCTGTTTTGAATAATAGATTTACTATTAGAATTAACTTTCATCTCAAAAAATTCTTGAAACATAAATCTTGCTAATCTCGTAGCAGTATCTAATGAAGTTAAAGCGAAAGCTGAGACTGCTAATGCAGCAAAAGATTGCCCTAACTCAATAGAGATATTTAAAAAGGGTATTGCGTTAAGAAATCTTGAAATACCCAGTGAGAAAGCAGGTACAGGACCTTTGTTGATAAGAATATCTATAAATTCCTTATTTACCATTGAACCAACGGCAACAAGAGATAAAACTGCCAGTAAACCCTCAATCAACATCCCACCATATCCTACGATTTTTGCATCAGTTTCTTTATCAAGTTGTTTTGCAGTAGTTCCGCTTCCAACTAATGAATGAAATCCACTAATTGCTCCACAGGCAACTGTAACGAAAAGTGCCGGGAATAAATAACCAACTTTATCAAGAGAGAATGTATTGAATGCGGGAATATTTATTGACGGTGCTGCAAAGAATACTCCGATAAATCCTCCAATCATCAACGCATAGAGAAAGAAAGAATTTAGATAATCTCTGGGTTGCAGTAAAATCCATACCGGTGTAACTGAAGCGGCGAATATGTAAGCGAATAAAATTAGTTGCCAGGCAGATTTACTGAGATGAATTGGAAAATAATTGCCTGCGACGATACAAAGGAAAAGTAATAATACACCTACTGTAGTTCCAATAATTAGATTAACTTTCAATCTATAAACAGATAAGCCAAAAAGAATCGCTATAAGAATGAACAGAACTGAAGAAGTTGCAGAACTTGGAATATTTGTAAAAGTATCAGAAACTATAATTGTAAAAACAGCAATAACCAGAACTAATGTCGCCCACGAAAAAAACAGAAAGAGTTTTTTCCCACTTTCGCCTATGTATGATTGTATGATAAATCCGATTGATTTACTTTGATGGCGAACGGAAGCAATAATAGAAGAATAATCGTGAACTCCACCAATAAAAATTGCCCCGAATAAAACCCATAAATAAACAGGAGCCCATCCAAAACCTGCGGCAATCACTGGTCCGACTATTGGTCCTGCTCCGGCAATAGAAGCGAAGTGATGACCAAGTAAAACAGGTGCTTTTGCGGGGCAGTAATCCACTCCATCATTCATTGTATGAGACGGAGTTTCATTGCGGTCACTTACTTCCAATATTTTAGAAATAAAACCACCGTAAAATTTATAAGCAATAAAAAATAATATAAGAGCGATTAGAATAAGTTCAATACCGTTCATATAATCCTCTTAAAACTCTCTATTTATGAGAAAATGTATCAAATAAAATTATTGTTATCCTAAATGCTTTGCAATAAGGATAATTTTACCGATTTTTGCAAAGTATTTTATGCACCGGCTAACAAATCAATACCCAACTCCGCCAGGTTCGGAAGAAAGCAACGGTAAGTATCTGGTTTGTGTAGTCTGGTGCATTTTAATAAATAACCTCAGAAGGTATTAAAATCTCAAGCACTCCTTTATTGAACCCAATTTTTGCCTCAAAACTGATCTTAGAAATAGTAGCAGGCTTAATTATTAAATTTATATTATCATTACTTATGAGGTTAGAAATATGATTTGAAATATCTGGCTGATGTCCAATAATTGCTATGTTATGTTCTTCGTAAAGGCTCAATACATCAATTAAAGTACTTGTGCTACAACCGGCCGATAAATTATTTTCTTTAATTAATTTCACTTTATTATCAAAAGATTCAGCAATTATTTCCGCAGTTTGAAAGGCTCTTTTGTATGGTGAGCTTAGAATTAATCCTAAATCAGGAGCAATAGTGCGTAAAAACTTACCGCCTCTGATCATTAAATTTATACCTTCAGAAGTTAATTCACGATTTAAATCACTCTTTGATAGAGAGGGTTTCTCGGCTATACTATGACGAATCAGATAAAGATTCATTTAATCGTAATTTACATTTATCACTGATAACTTTTGATGAAGTTCCATCAATAGTTTACCAAGTTTTCTACCCGATGAGCTATTTAATTTTCTATCCATTTCATCTTTCGAATTTGCTGCAATTTCACAAAAATGACTATACTTCAAATCGAGTAGTAGGTTACTTTCAACTTTAGCTAATTTAACCTCTTTACCATTGATATCAGATAATAATGGAAGAAAATTATTAGTAAAGTAATTAACAAAATCTGAATCACTTTTGATTATAAAAATTAAAATTTTATACATTTTTACTCACAGTTAATTGCAAAAGAACTTAAAATATCTCTGAAATATTCCTGATTTTTTCTATAAACATTCTTCGAACCTTCAATAATTATTAAATACTTTAAACCTCCACATTCGTGTTCGATAGCTTGAGAAAAATATTTAATATCTTCCTGAACGACTGATTCTCTTATCTGATAATCCCTTAATTGTTTTTGCACTGTAAAACTTGCGTTTACATAGTCCTCAGAGTTTTCAAAATCTGCTATTTTAATTATTCCGATATTTACTCCCAAAATTTTATTAACAAAATATCTTCCTTTAGCTTTCTTTTTGAGAATTTTATAAAATGAAATATTATCCAAAGCAGTCCAGTCTGAAGGTATGGAAAATTCGTATTCAGATTTTACGACCATCATAGTATCTTCAAATCTTTCATTCAAAAGATCAATATAGGTTTTTTTATTGAGAATTTGATTAGATGAGAATTCAGTCGCAAAATTGTTTATCTCTTTTTGAATGATTGAATCCATATAGTCTTTTTTGGTTACAAAAGCTTTGTTGACCAAATCAAAATCGTATCTGTATTTAATTTCATTCTGAACAATCACTTTTGACTTTGGAATTGAACAAATAATGACCGAATCTGTAAAACTTGTTAAATTTCTAACAATGGAATCTTTTGGCGAATAAAAAGATATATTACCCCTAAAAACTAAGCTGAATTTATCACCAATTTTTCTGTAAAGAGAGAGTCGACTTAAGTTAAATACATCCAAAGACTTATAATTCTCAGTAAGATGAATATAATCCGTGCTGCCATTATTAATTATTGAATAGTTCAGATAACCATTTAATGAGTTATCAACTAAAAGTAAATTCAGCGAATCGTTCAATATGGCAAATAAATTAAAAACCGGAATTGGGTGTTCTAACAGAATGACATAATGTTTCGAATTATTAATAATCAAACTATCAACTAAAATCTTATTATAATTTTTTGAAGGTTCTTTAATACCTGAAAAAATGCTACCTATATTTCCAATATCCTGCTTTGAACTATCTAAATAGTTTATTATTGATTCCTTTAGAGCTTTAGAATCAAATGCTTTAACAGGAATTTCCTCTTTACAGGAAATCAGCAATGCAGATATAATTATTATTTGTAAAAAGACGTTTCTCATTCCTGAAGTAAAAATAAAAAAGATTTTTTGATTTTTTTAATTATCAATTTATTTTCACTCATTAAAAATCCAATTAAATGTAAATATTGAATAAATACTCTTTTCTTTTAATACTGTTTGTTGCAATAAATTTTTTCTGTTACTCCCAGAATATTGAGTTTCAGAGTATTGCTCTTACAAATATTGAATTTAAAGTCTCAATTAAAGAACCCCTTGATTCAATAACACAAGCTTCTTTCATTTCTGATAATTTAACTGATACAGTTTCATTTTTTATATTAAAATCTGAAAAAGAAAAAACAGTTAGTATTAATAAAACCGGAAATTATACTCTTTTTTGGAATGGAATATCAACTCAAAAAAATATAAAAGTTATTCCTGCTATTTTAAGCATTCTTCCTCCTTTATTTGCGATTTTAATTGCTCTTCTTTTCAGGCAGGTTTTGTTTTCATTGTTAATTGGAATTTTTAGCGGTGCTTTCTTTATGTATGATTATAATCCAATCATAGCATTTATGCGAACAGTAGATGTTTATATTATAAATTCTTTGATTGATAAGTCACATATGCAGATAATTGTTTTTACGATTTTATTTGGCGGAATGGTTGGACTTATCTCTAAATCGGGCGGAACCCAAGGAATAGCTAATCTTTTATTACCATTAGCAAAAAACAGACGTTCAGGAATGTTTACTACCTGGTTATCAGGGTTGATTATATTTTTTGATGACTATGCTAATACGCTTGTAGTTGGAAATTTAATGAGACCAATAACAGATAAACTCAAAATCTCTCGTGAAAAACTTGCATTTATAGTCGATGCGACTTCTGCCCCTGTGGCAAGTATTTTTATAATTAGTTCTTGGATTGGTTATGAGGTCGGTTTAATACAAGATGGACTAAAAATAATTGGCTCTGATTTAAATGCCTATAGTGTTTTTATAGAATCCATATTATTCAGATTCTATCCGATTGCTATGCTGGCTTTTATCGGATTCTCAATTTATTTAAATAAAGATTTTGGTCCTATGTTGACTGCAGAGCGATTTGCTATTAAAAATGGTATAAACGGTAATCATATAAACTCTAACTCAAAAGATATACTTAAATCTTCCGAATTAATGGGAAATGAAGATAGAGCCAAGTGGTTTAATGGGATCATTCCGATTTTGGTAATGGTATTTGTTGCTTTTGGTGGATTAATATTCACCGGGATTAAAGCAGTTGAAGCTGAAGGAATTACAAATTATGGCATTAAAGAGATAATTTATTATTCAGATTCTTATGCTTCACTTTTATGGGCATCTGCTTTCGCTTGTTTAGTTGCCGGATTATTATTTCTGTCCCAAAGAATTATGAAATTAAATGAAGTAATGGATGCGTGGTTCGTTGGATTAAGATCTATGTTTCTTGCCGTTCTGATGCTTACACTTGCCTGGGCTATTGGAACAGTTACATACGATATAAGAACTGCAGACTACATAATAAACTTAGTAAGTGATTCAATATCACCGCATTATCTTCCTGTGATTGTTTTCTTAGTTTGTGCAGTTACAAGTTTTTCAACAGGAACAAGCTGGGGAACTATGGCTATTATGATGCCTTTGGTTATCGGACTTTCACATAATGTGTCAGAATTATATGGTTTGTCAGCAGATGAGCAATACTTGATTTTAATTGGAGTTATCAGTTCTGTTCTTGCAGGTTGTGTTTTTGGAGATCATTGCTCGCCAATTTCAGATACTACTATTCTTTCTTCTATGGCATCATCTTGTGACCATATAGCACACGTTAAAACTCAGCTTCCTTACGCACTGCTTGTTGCAGTTGTTTGTATGCTTTTGGGAGATATTCCATCAGCATTTGGTTTATCACCAATCATTTCAATACTTTTGATTTTCGTAGCACTTTTCTTTTTAATGAAATTTATCGGGAAAACGGTGGACTCATTTTAACTTAATTGCTTTAAGTTAATTATAACTTAATCAGCCAACTCGGAATTTAAGTTGTTGAAATGTTGAATAATAATGTTTGCCTGGGCTTTACCTACAACAGAAGCCAAAGATTCAAATGAAGAAGTCATAATATTCTTTAAGCTGCCAAAATTTTTCAGAAGTTTTTCTGCGGATTTTTCACCAATGCCTTTAATCTGCAATAATTCTGATGAAATTATTCTCTTTGAACGTCTTTGTTTATGAAAAGTATTTGCAAATCTATGTGCTTCATCGCGAATTTGTTGCAAAAGTTTTAATCCGGAAGATGTTTTTGGAATCAATTCAGGCTCTGATTTATTCGGAAGATATACTTCCTCTAATCTTTTAGCCAATCCGATAATGTTATAGTTTTTAATTTTAAGGCTATCAAGAATCTCTATTGCACTGGAAAGCTGACCTTTCCCTCCATCTACAATAATTAAATCAGGCATAATTTCATTATTTTCAATCAGCTTTGAATATCTTCTCTGGAAAACTTCCTGCATACTTGCAAAATCATCCGCCCCTTCAACAGTTTTAATAATAAATTTTCTATAAAGACTTTTCTTTGGTTTTCCATCAACAAAAACAACCATACTTGCAACATTATCGGAACCTTGAATATTTGAAATATCAAAACACTCTATTTTTTTTGGAATAGATTTTAATCTCAAGTCTCTTTGGAGAGCAGTGAGAGAATATGGAACGTTTCCCAAATTCTTCATTTTCTGAATTTGAATTTCTTTTAATTGTAAAGTTGCATTTTCCTTACACATTTGAAGCAAGGATTTAAGTTCACCTCTTTTAGGAATTACAATATCAACTTTTTTATTGCCTATTTTTTCTAACCATTTAATTATTGTTTCTTTATCTTCTGGTTCTGTCTCCAATATCAATTCATTTGGGACTTCAACATAATCCTGATAATAAAACTTTAAAGCAGATGAATAAACATTTTCAAGGTTTTCATTTTCTTCAATGGATAGTTTTAATTGTTTTTTGCCAACCAGCTTTCCTGAACGGATATTAAATATCGAACAACAACAGTCTTTCGATTCCTTGGCAACTGCAATAATATCCCTATCTTCAAAATCATTACTTACAACTTTTTGCTTTGAAGATATACTTTGTAATTGAGCAATTTTATCTCTTAACTCTGCAGCTTTCTCAAACTCTAATTTTTCTACCGCAAGATTCATCCTTTCTTTGAGAGAATTTATAAGCAGATCAGTTTTACCTTTTAAAAGTTGAATCACTTCCTTAACCATTTCATTATAACTTTCTGAAGAAACCAAACTCTCACACGGTCCATCGCATTTTTTAATATGATAATCAAGGCACACTTTAAATTTTTTATCTTCAATTTTTTCAGTAGTTAAATCCAGTTTACAACTTCTAATTTTGAATATTTGATTTATTGTTCTCAGAGCTGATTTCATACTTCTAACATCAGTATAAGGGCCAAAATATTTTGAGCCATCATTAATCACATTTCTTGTAGGATAGATTCTGGGAAAAAGTTCTTTTGTTACTTTAATAAAAGGATAGCTTTTATCGTCTTTAAGATTGACATTATATCTTGGTTTTAATTTTTTTATCAGATTGCTTTCAAGAATAAGTGCTTCAATTTCATTGTCGGTCAAAATTACTTCGACATTCCTGGCTTTCTGAGCAATCTTCTTTGTTTTAGGTGAGGTTACATTTTGGTGGAAATAACTTTTGACTCTGTGGCGTAAATTGATTGCTTTACCAACATAAATAACTTTATCATTCTTATCTAAAAATTGGTAAACTCCACAAGTTTGCGGGAGATTCTTTAACTGAAGTTCAAGTTTATTTTTAACTCTAGTATTTAACTCAGGCTCAGGTTCAATTTCAGGTTTTTCTTTTGAGTTAGTATCTGAATCAAATATCATCTTAAGAGTTTGAATTAAATAGTTACTTCAACACTGCATTTTTAGGAATTACAACAATACCTGTATCAGTAACTGTAAATTTTTTCTTATCATCAGTTGGGTCAAAACCAATTTCATATCCTTCCGGAACCACGACATTTTTATCAATAATAGCCCGGCGTATTCTCGCGTGTCTTCCTATAACGACACTATCCATAATTATAGAATCTGTTATATATGAATATGAGTTTACTCTGACATTTGAACCTAGTATTGAACGTTCAACAAGACCACCTGAGACAATTGTACCATCACACACCAGAGAATTTAAAGTTCTACCAACTCGCTCTCCTTCGTGAGAAACAGTTTTAGCAGGGGGATATTGATATCTGAATCCTCTCATTGGCCAGCTATCATCATACAAATTAAATTCAGGGATAACACTAATCAAATCCATATTTGCTGCATAATAACTATCTAAAGTGCCAATGTCACGCCAGTATGGCTGTTGTTTTTTATTTTCATCTATAAAGCGATAAGCTGATATTTTTAATTTTGAATCTATCATATAAGGAATTACATCTTGCCCGAAATCATTACTTTTAATCTTTTTAGAATCCATCTCTATTAAAACATCCTTTAGAACTGATGCTTTGAAAACATAGATGCCCATATTTACAAAAGAGTAACCTTTTTTATCAGGAATTTCAGGAGGATTTTTAGGCTTTTCGATGAAAGATTCTACAACATAATGTTCATTTATACCAACGATTCCAAATCTTGACGCCTGATCTTTTGGTACTTCAATACAGGCCATAGTCAAATCTGATTCTTTCTTTATGTGATAATCTATAAGTTTTAAATAGTCCATTTTATAAATATGATCACCACTTAGAATTAAAACCCATTTGGCTTTTTTATCAGAGAAAAGATTGAGGTTTTGATAAATTGCATTTGCAGTGCCCAAATACCAATCATTATTAAGTTTCCTTTGAGGAGGAACGGAATATATAAATTCTCCTAATTCTGGATTAAAAATGCTCCAGGCTTCGTACAAGTGCATATTTAAAGAATCAGACTTATATTGAGTAAGTACATAAATCCTTCTTAGTCCGGAATTAAGGCAATTAGAAAGTGTGAAATCGATTATGCGATATCTGCCACCAAAGGGAACAGCGGGTTTACTGCGCATATTTGTAAGTGGAGCAAGTCTTTCACCTTGTCCGCCGGCTAATATGACTGTAATTGTATCTCTGAGAACTGATGATCCTGGGAAATGCATATCAACCTCGATAATTTATACACCTAAAATATATTGAATAACAAGATGAATGGCAATAAATTAAAAGAGTATTTTTAATTATTAAGCAAAAATTAACTTGGTTAATCTGGTTTATATTTTCTTAGCTTTATTTTCTTATGAGCTTTTAATTGCTCAGTATTATGAATCTGTTTCTTATCTAAATTCAGGTGTGGATATTCTTAATTATCATTTGAAAATTGATGTTAATTTTAATCAGAGAAACATCAACTGCGAAAATGAAATTACAGCGATAAAATCCATTTATAACAAAGACACTTTAGAACTTGATTTTTTAAATAATCTGGAAATTGAAAAGGTTTTTGCTGAGAATTTAGAATTGGATTACAGGAGAGATAAAAAGAAAATTTTTATTGATGTCTCTGCGATTGATAATGATACGATAAAGGTAAAAATAAAATATAATGGAAAACCGAGAAGCTTTGGTTTTGAAGGTTTTGTTTTTGCAGAAATGAATAAGCAGAAAATAGTTCAGACTATCAATCAGCCAAATTTTGCTCCAAGCTGGTTCCCTTGTAATGATGATCCTGCAGACAAGTCATTACTTGAAATCGAAATTACAAATGATGCTGAATTTATTTCAGTTTCTAATGGTATATTATTCAATAAATCAGAGGTAGATGGAAGGCGAACATATCACTATAAAACGATTTACCCTGTTTCTACTAATCTTATTGGTTTTTATTCTTCTAATTATTCCATTATTAAAGAAGATTATACAACTATCAACGGAAATAAACTGAATATAGAATATTTTGTCTTTCCAAAAGATTCTGTAAAAGCTGTTAATGATTTATCAGATATTAAAAATTATATCAATACATTTGAAAAAATTTTCGGAGAATATCCTTTTACAGAAGAAAAATATTCTTTATCTGAAATTTTATATGGATACGGGGCAATCGAAAACCAAACTATTCACGGAATGGGAAAAGATCTTTTTTCAGGGAAGAAATTTCATAAAGAAGTATTTATTCACGAACTAGCTCATAGCTGGTGGGGAAATGCAGTTGGAATTGCATCCTGGAAAGACATCTGGCTTAGTGAGGGCTTTTCAACTTATTCTGTAGCACTTTATTTCGAATATAATTATGGCAAATCTGCTTTGACATCCTATTTAGGACAATACAATATTGAAGAGTTCTCAGGTAGGCTGTATAATCCTGATAATCTCTTTAGTCAAACGGTTTACCAAAAGGGTGCCTGGGTACTCCATATGATAAGAAACATCATTTCTGATTCTATCTTTTTTAACTTTTTGAAAGAATATTTTTCGAAGCATAAGTATGGAGTTGTTTCTACAAATGAATTCAAAAATTTTCTTGAGAAATATAGTAAGAAAGATTTTTCGAAGTTTTTTGATGACTGGATTTATAATGATTATGGTATTATAGATTGTTCTTACAGTATTATTGAAGATGAAAATAAGATTAAAATAACTCAAAAGGAATATGTCTTTAATTTCCCTCTTGAAGTAAAAATAATTTATGAAGATTTCTTAACAGAAATTCTTTTAACGGAGATCGTCTCGAGAGAGACATTAGTTGATTATCCGCTCAGAGGAAAGATTAAAGAAATTGTCTTTGATCCAAACATAAAATTATTGGCAAGATTTGAAGAAGTTAAGTAAATGAATCTTTTATTTGAGGCACTCAATCACTAATTTTCAATAAAAATTTTAATTTGTTGTGAATATAACCTATTTCTTTATTTCTGATGTGCATCTTGGTTTGCAGGATAAATCAGTTGAGGATGCTAAAGAACGAAAATTAGTTGAATTTCTGAATTTTAGTAAAACTAATTGTAATGAGTTATTTATAGTCGGAGATCTTTTCGATTATTGGTTTGAATATAGGAGAGTTTATCAAAAAGGATTTTTCAGAACTTTGACTGCTTTGCAGGATTTAGTTGAAAGTGGATGTAAAGTCCATTTCTTTATTGGTAACCACGATTTTTTCCATTTTGATTTTTTTGAAAAAGAACTCGGTTTAATAATGTATGAATCACCGCAGGAATTTTTACTTAATAACAAAAAATTCTTTATTGGCCACGGTGATGGGTTAGTTACTAATGATACTGGCTATAATATCCTAAAAATAATTCTGAGAAATAAATTTATTCAGTGGCTTTATTCTTTAATTCATCCGGATTTTGGAGTATGGCTCGCGAGTAATACCAGCAAAAAAAGCCGTAATTATACCACTAAGAAACATTACCACGAAACAGATGGTTTGCTGGATGCTGCTAAATCATATATCGATAAAGGCTATGACTTTGTTGTGTTTGGACATCTTCATCACAGACAGTTCCATCAATATAAAAATGGATTTTATATTAACTTAGGTTCCTGGATAGATAAACCTTGCTACGGCAAGCTAACTGACAAATTTGAAATAATAGACTTATAAGAATATGAATCACCAGAAAAAAAATAAATCAAGTAAAAAAAGAAGTATAATTATCATTTCGATACTTGCATTCTTTATTTTATTAATGGTCTATATTATCTCAGGTTTACCTTCACTTGAAGAATTGGAAAATCCTCAACCTCCGTTAGCAAGTAAAGTTATGTCTGCTGATGGAGAACTAATTGGACAATTTTTTATCGAAAACAGAATAGAAACTAATATTGATTCTCTGCCCAAACATCTTATTGAAGCATTGATTGCGACAGAAGACAGAAACTTCTATGATCATTGGGGCGTTGATTTAACGCGATTTGTAAAAGCAATGGTTAAGAATATAATTACTTTTTCTTTTGCAGGGGGAGAAGGAGCAAGCACTATAACGCAGCAGTGTGCAAAAAATCTATACAAACTAAAAAGTGGAAAAGAAAATGCTATTGATAAGGTGGTACGAAAAATACGAGAATGGTTCTCTGCTGTTCAGATTGAGAAGAATTTTACAAAGAAAGAAATCTTAGAACTTTATCTGAATGTTTCTTACTTCGGTCGTGGAGCTTATGGAATAGAATCTGCCGCTAAAGTCTATTTCGATAAAAAAGCAAAGGATTTGAACCTTGGAGAATCAGCTCTGCTTATAGCACTTTTAAAATCTTCAGAATATTATGATCCGATTAAAAATTACGATAATGCTCTCAGAAGAAGAAATGTTGTCCTTAACAATATGTACGTTTGTGATTATCTCACTGAAGAAGAGATGCAAAAACAAAAACAACTTCCCATTACATTGACTACCGAAAGAATTAGTGCTACCAGAACAGAAGCTCCGCATTTTATGGAATATGTCAGACTCCAAATGCAGAAAATTGCTGACAAGCACGGATTTGATTTGTATAGAGATGGATTAACGATTTACACATCTCTTGATTTAAGAATGCAGAGAATTGCCAATCAATCACTTGCTAAACATACAGCAGAATATCAACAATTATTTGACAAGAACTGGGATTGGAATAAAAATAAAGCATTGCTATCAGAATTAGTTGATAATGCAATTAAGAACAATATAACATATATAAATACTATCGGCGTATCAGAAAAAGCAATTGTTTACAATTCATTAAAGAATAATCCAGGTTTTGTAGATTCAATAAAAAAAGCTGTTACAAAAATTGAAGCAGGATTTGTAGTTATTGAGCCATCAACAGGCAAAATTAAAGCAATGGTTGGCGGTACAAATCTTCAATTTGGAAGAGGATTAAATCATGTTACAGGAATCAAAAGACAACCTGGATCATCATTCAAGCCGATTATATATGCAACTGCAATAGAAAACGGATATTTTCCTGCATACACAATATTAAATCAAAAATTCAATCACAACGGCTGGTCACCTTCAAACGCTGACAATAAATACTCGGGATATGAAACTATGCGTTGGGGTTTAGCTTTTTCTGTAAACGTTATTGCCGGCAGAATGACTATTAGTGATATTGCTCCACCTTCTCAGGTAATTAAAATTGCCAACAGGATGGGAATAAAATCAAAACTTGATCCTTATCCATCAATTGCACTTGGCACATTCGAAATATCACCTCTTGAATTAACTTCCGCTTATGGTTGTTTTGCAAATAATGGTATTCTCGTTGAGCCAATATCAATTTTAAAAATTGAAGATAGAAACGGCGTTTTAATTGATGAATATGTTCCTAATATTATTCAATCAATTTCGCCGGCAACCGCATCGATAATGGCAGATATGATGCAGGATGTTGTAAATTACGGCACTGGCGCTGGAGTAAGGAGATATTTTAAATATCCAGCTGCAGGAAAAACAGGAACAACCCAAAAATTTTCTGATGCCTGGTTTATTGGATACACACCAGAATTAGTAGCTGGAGTCTGGGTTGGTTTTGACGATCATAGGGTTAAATTTACAAGTTGGTATGGTCAGGGTGCAAAAGCTGCACTTCCAATATGGGCTATGTTTATGCAGGGAGTTTATAAAGAGTTAAATATTCCTGTTTCATACTTTGAGCTCAGTAGTGATGTTCAATATATGCAGTTTTGTAGGGAGACAATGGAACTTGGCGATACAAGATTAGCAACTGATAATTGCCCAAACACCTATACTGATATAGTAAATAAAAATAAATTACCGCTCAGCTGTGATTTACATTATGGAAATAGAATAATTCGCGAAGAAAGAAAAGGCGAAAGTGGTTGGTGAAATTAAAAATTTTTTCGAATAATACAAGCAGATAGATTAATTTTGCAAACAAAAATCTATTCTTATATCTCTCTTAAATTGTTGCCCGGATGGCGGAACTGGTAGACGCGCTAGTTTCAGGAGCTAGTGAGAGCAATCTCATAGGGGTTCGAGTCCCCTTTCGGGCACAGATTATTATTAGAACATTATATATTATTCAAATCAACTATTATGGCAAAAAAATCGAAAAACTCAACCGATGAACCCATCGAAAAACAACTCTGGAAAGCAGCAGATAAACTTCGTAAAAATATTGATGCAGCTGAATATAAACATATCGTACTTGGATTAATTTTTCTTAAATACATTTCCGATTCATTTGAAAGACATTATGAAATTCTGAAAAAA
>CALEBT010000034.1 GCA_937942875.1 uncultured Ignavibacterium sp.
CAAAAAGTTAAAGAAGCTGAAGAATTTAAGATTTTAAAGGTGAAAATGGGAAAAGAAAATGACAAGGAAATGATTGAAACAATTCGCTCCGTAACCGATAAACCTCTTACTGCTGATGCTAATCAGGGATGGAAAGATAAACACTATGCACTTGAGATGATTCAATGGTTAAGTGAACAAAATGTTCTTTACATCGAGCAGCCGATGCCCAAAGAAATGGTTGAAGAAAACGCCTGGATAACTCAGAATTCACCAATTCCTGTTTTAGGCGATGAATCAATTCAAAGATTAAGTGATTTGATCAAAATGAAAGATGTTTATTCCGGAGTTGTTGTAAAACTTATGAAGTGCACAGGAATGCGTGAAGCTCATAAAATGATCAATCTGGCAAAATCTCTCGGTATGAAAGTAATGCTTGGCTGTATGACAGAAACTTCTTGTGCAATCTCTGCTGCATCTCAACTATCTCCGATTGTCGATTGGGCAGATCTTGATGGAGCTTTATTAATTAAAAATGATCCATTTGAAGGAATGAAAGTTATAGATGGAAAAGTAACTTTATCTGATTATCCGGGAATAGGTTTATCTATTTAGTGTTGAAGGTTAAATGCTTAATGTTTAATAAGAATTATATACTCCATGCTCTATGCCCTTTGCTCTAAGCGCTTTGTTAACAATCCTTGATTTCAACGACGAATCAATTCTGCAACGAGTAAACCATATCTTTTTTTATTATCATTAAAATCATAATCCAGATTTCTTTCAAGTGAACTATATATTTTCTTTCCGAGTTTTTCTAATTTTTTGCCTTCAATTGTTTGAAACTCTGGATAGAACTTTTCTAATATTTCCCAGCCAAAATTTTGAGGCTCTGTTAACGTTGCTTTGTGACAGCAATCTGTTATTAAAAGAAACAATCCGCCTTTTTTAGTAACTCTTTTGATTTCAAAAATAGTTTTGTCAACTTCATCAACGTGGTCAAGTGAATTGAATGAAGTTACTATATCAAATGCAAAATCTTTGAAAGGAATAAATTCTGCATTAGCTTTGACTAACTTCATCACGGAAAAATTAGAATTTAACTCCTTATATTTATCAGCAAGTGGATCAAGACCAATTGCAATATCTGAATTATTACACCATTCAAGACTACCTCTCGGACCACAACCAATATCCAGTATTTTTTTCGATTTATAATCTTGTTCGGTTAAACCAAAGTAGTGTGTAAAATATTTTTGATAATGCTGATTGGATAAACTATTATCAAATAATCTTACAATCTTCCAGTAAAGAAGTTCAGACTTATTTTTAATTGAACTTTTAATTAACATCTGCAAATCTTCTGAAGCATTTACTTAATTAAGAGATAATTAAGTATTGCTTTCATCAGTTGTGCTCGCTCACTTTCTGAAATGATTGTTTCGAAAGGAACAGTAAAAGCAACTACTCCATATTTATCTTTATATCCAATCATAGAAGAAAACTCATTTTCGCTAAAACGTAGAAGAACTTCACTACCATTTATAGGACCTATTTCATCTGGAGCTTCAACTTTGTAGATTTTTTCATCATATTCTGCATTATATTCAATATTTAATTCATCAATAGCAAAACCTTTATTTACTGAATGCAACTTACCGGTTTTTGAAGCGTGAGTTGCTATAAAGTGATATCTTAAAATATCATTCGCAAATAGCTTTCCATCTTCATCAGAATATAGATCACTTCCAATATATGAACCACTTAAGAATAAATTGCCCCCTTTGTTTAGATAATCAGTCAATTTTTCTTTTAATTTAGTTGGGAAGGATTGAAATTCAACACTCTTTACACTATTTGGTTTAGGAGGAGAAGTCTTTTTCTCTTCGCCTAAGATTAAATCAATAAACTTGTATTTCTCAAGACTAACAAAACCATCCCAAACAGATTCATCACTTACAGAACAAAATGAAAATCCATTTTCAAATAATGCTTTTCCATGAATGAATGGATAATCGAAACTATTACCAGCAATAATTGTAGTTTCAAAATCAGATGTACTAGCTCCGTGACCGGGTTTATCATCTGTTTCCCAGACTGAATTTGGATCAAAATTATATTGCTCTCCAGTGAAACTTAAATCATATTTATATGGAACACCTTCATCTATAAAGTTGGCAAAGCCAATTACAGAATCTGATTCAATTGTTGCCGGAGGAGCTATTCTATCGAAAGCATTTACTATTAACATTGGCTCTGCATTTTTACTATTCAATCCAACGGATAAGATTTCCGAAGGAAAACTTTCTCCTCCTTTATTTAATGCAGCAACTTTGAAAGAATATATTTTATCTTTTTCAATTTCCAATTCATATTCAGGTTTATTTACAAGAACACCATTATCAAAACCATTATCATTTATTCTGGAGTAAACAATATATTTTTCTGCAGTTGCTGTTGGTTCTAATTTATCTTCCTGTGGAAGCCATCTAAGTTTGACTTTGTTTCCATTCAATTCTGCAGAAAAATGAGAAACCGGTAGAGGTTGTACAACATAATCTTCTCCAAACTGAACAGATAAAAATTTCAGAATACCCTTGTAAATAGCTCTTGAAGCATCAAATCTGAACCTTGGATCCAGATGAAATTTCATATCAAGGAAATTCTGATGAGAAAGTAATTCTAATAACATAGAAGGGAAATTCGGCCGGGTTGCTTCAGAATATTTTGAATCCCACAAAAATCTTCTTGTCCAAGATGAATCATATAAAGATCTCAAATCATCTACAATTTGTGTTTGCACAATATCAGCTAAATCTCTGTTTGCTAATCTGGATTTTCCATTTGGATAATTTACTGATGAATCAAAACCTTCCGAACTGAAAATCATCAGAGTTCCGATAACAGTATCATTTCTGGTTATTCCGGCATCTGTATGAAAAGCAAGTGACACATCTATTGGAATTTTCAATCCTTCCGCATCTTTAAAGTTAGACGGACCGAATGGTTTACCGTAAAGATAATTTCCATATTCGGCACGAGACTGATAATCATCTTTGTAGTCGTCAGTTCCTTTATTAAGGTTATAAACCAAAGTATCTGGCATACCTGCAAACTGAAGCCAATATCTCGAACCTTCCATAAATTTTAATCTGCCACTTAGCTGTCCTTCCCTTTCAATAATTCCAAAACCTCCTCCAAAACGGACTGCATCGGCAGAGACTATTTTGTTTTTCTCTTTAGAAGCATTAGATAGTTTTACATATTGATTAACTTTTTCTCCTTCTACGAAATGAAATTTACCGAGATAAATCCAGGTTCCTCCACCCATTTTTTGATTTACAGAAAATGATGTTTCACCACCTGAATGTTTAACTATATATTTTGCATCACTCACATTATTCTGAGATGATCTGTAAGAAATATATACTGCATATTCACCTGATTCTTTAATTTCAGGAATCCACTTTATAAATGCATCTTCAACAGAATTTGATTTAATAAAACGGCTGGTTCCCATAATGAATGGATTATCTCCATTTCTTAAAATTGAGTCCCGCAAAGCAAAACCAATATTTTCTGTTTTCCAGATATTATCTTTACTATTTGATACTTCAACATAGTTGGGTGAAGAGTTTGAGTCATTATCAATTATAATCTCATTTTTTTGAAAGTCTCTTTCACGTGGAATGAAAACATTTGCTCCTGCATTTTCCAACATAGGAACAAGAAACGGCTCAGTAAAAGCTGAAGTGCCTAAATCTTCAACTGTCTGGAAAAGTCTTGCTCTTTGCCACATCCATCTTTTTTCTACATTATTATAATACCACCCGTGAGAGGGCCATAGTAATATATTTCTTGCAAGAAGCCCATTAGTTATTTGAAAATCTTTAGCTTCATTTTTTATAAAAGGAATGTTCGTTTTAGCTCTGAGACTTATTCTATTCTTATCAATTTTAGATTTTTCTTTGCGATAAAAATTAGGTATCAAAGTTTCAATCTCATATTTATCTGCATAAATAAATACTTTATACTTTGAAAATTTCTTTCCATAAAAATTCCTGAAGTCATCTTTAAGATTTCTGACATTTTCAGGTCTGAAAGGAATGTAACCAATATTTTTATTGAAATAGAATCTTATTGTTTTGGATTTGTCACTAATTAAAATCTTGTCAAGTTTTACAGATTCGTGAAAACCATACTTTGAACTGATACTAAAAAAGTATTTTCTGAATTCAGATATCCTTTTATCAGGATATTCACTTTCCGATTCAGTTTCTTTAACTGAGGCACAGGATAAAAAAATAAAATTTACTACTAATAATATCTTGGTAAAGCAGATAAGGTGAGATTTGATGTGTGTCATAATTATAAAAAATTTACTTGAAATAAATTGCCCGGATTCAATTGAATTGAAGACCGGGCTGAATAACAAAATTTATTTTATATTTTTTTACCTTACTAAAAGCATTTTTCTCGTTGCTACAAAATCTGGTGTTATCAGTTTATAGAAATACATTCCGCTGGAAAGATTAGATGCATCAAAATCAATCTGATAAGAGCCTGCAGGTCTATATTCATTATCAATAAGAGTTTGAATCTCAGATCCTAAAGAATCATATATTCTCAAAGTTACATAAGTAGCTACGGGAATATTAAATTTAATTGTAGTTGAGGGATTGAAAGGGTTCGGATAATTCTGCTCAAGATAAAATGAGTTCGGTGAATATTCCTCATCCTCTACATTAACAGGAGATACTGTTTTAAATCTGAATGCAGTTGACCAATTACTGGTTCCATATTGATTTGTGGCTTTAATTCTCCAAAAATAAAATGTGTTTTGCAAAAGCCCTGTAACCGGATAAGTTGTATCAGATATACCGCTAACATCTAAAACTATTGAAGAAGGGTTAAAGTCTGCTGCACGTGCTAACATCAATCTGTAAGTCTGAGCTGATAGTGACCTGTTCCAATATAAAATCGTATCGACAGGTATGTTACCGGTATTATTTTCAGGATAAATTAAATTTGGAGATTTTGGAAAACCCGTTGTAAAAGTATATGCACCTGAAAAAGAACTGGTACCAGCAGCATTTGAGGAATTAACTCTCCAGAAATATTGAGTTTGACCTTCGAGTCCGGTTACAACTAAGAAAGTATCTGAAATACCACTTTGATCCAATACAAGCGGTGAAGTAAAACCGGAATTATTAGAAATCTGTACTCTGTAAGTCGAAGCTCCAGCAGGTAAATTCCATTTTAAGACTAAAGTATCTCTCTGATTGGTAGCTCCATTTGATGGTTGAATCAAAGAAGGACTTGAAGGTGCAGTCACCGCCACAATATTACTCATTGAACTTTCATTATAATTTCTATCCAGGGAGGTAACTACAAAATAAAATGGACCTGTCTGCCCTACAGTTGATGGAATATGTTGTCGTGAGCCAACTATATCATCAATTCTTGCCGGGTTTTCCAAATCTGCTGGTTGAATATTTGAGGTTTGAAATCTGTAAACCACATATCTCTTAGCAGTGTCGCCGTCACTCGCAGTTAAAGGAATATCCCATCGCAAGCCGTAAACACCATTTATCTTTTCATATCGCAGATTTCTTGGTGGATTTGGTTTTATCGTATCTTTAAAAGACATAACAGGATTTAAAGCTTTATAACGATATAAATCATTTTTTAATGTATCCGTGTTACCTTTTGGATTTTCTATAAAATTCCAAGCTCTGAAGAACACACCACCTTGAACTTTCGGATTTGCTCTATCAAATCTGATTTGATTTGGTAGTTCACTTGCAGACCAACTAGCAACTCTGTAAAAAGCGTGTCCGGGGTAATAATGTAATCCATATTTAGCAACAGAGTCAGCCCACCAGGGTTGAAGCTTACCATAATCTTGTCCGCCTCCAAAAGGCCAATATAATTGGGGAGTCAGGTAATCAATAGATTTAGCTCTTAACCAAGCTAATGCATCGCAATAAATTGTTGCATAAGCATCCATTCCCGTAATTCCCGGCGGATAACCAGGTCTCCAAATTCCGAAAGGACTTATACCAAATTTTATCCAGGGTTTGATAGATTTGATCGTGTCTTGAACCATTTTAATCATCATATTGACATTATTTCTTCTCCAATCATTAATATTCGTAAAACCACGAGGATATTGTTGAAATGTTTGTTGATCCTGTGTAGTTATCTGATTGGGAGGATAAGGATAGAAATAATCATCAAAATGAACTCCATCAACATCGTATCTGCTCACCACATCATATACAACGGAACTAATATAATTCATTACCTGTGGTAATCCGGGATCTAAAAATCTGAAATTTGAGATAGTAATAACCCAACTCGGATTTTGGTTAACAACGTGCTGCGGAGATAACGTATAAGTTCCTACTGTTTTTTCTGCTCTGTAAGGATTAAACCACGCGTGTAATTCCATTCCTCTTTTATGAGATTCCTCAATCCAAAATTGAAGAGGATCAAAATATGGATTAGGAGCAACACCTTGTTGACCAGTCAGCCAATAAGACCAGGGGTCAAAGTTAGATTGATAAAGAGCATCACATTCTGTTCTTATTTGAAATATAATTGTGTTTACACCGGCAGCTTTTAGTTGATCTAATAATTCAATAGCATCCTGTTTTTTTTGTGCGGTTGTTCTAGAGGGAGAAGTTGGCCAGTCCAGATTCGTTACTGAAGCCACCCAGGCAGCCCTGAATTCTCTTTTAGGAGGATTAGACTGAGAAAAAAAATCTGAAAGAGGAATTAGTGAAAAAATGACAATAAAAAAGAATAGTTTTTTCATTTTAGTGCTTTTATTTGTTAATAATTCTTGAGCAAAATTAATAAAGTTTCGGGTATTAAAATAGATAAATAGCACTTTGTTGAAAGGGAGAAAAAGTTTGATTTTTGAAATTTTCAAAAGGGATTTATTGTAATATAATATGTCCTAATTTATCTCGTTTAGTCTTTAAATACTTCTCGTTTTTTTCATTTGGTTGAATTTCAATTGGAACTCTTTCTACAATTTCCAAACCGTAACCTTTGAGACCAATTACTTTTTTAAGATTATTTGTCAAAAGATTAATTTTTTTTATTCCTAAATCAAGAAGAATCTGAGCACCAATTCCATAATCTCTTAAGTCCGGTTTAAAGCCAAGTTTTTCATTTGCTTCAACAGTATCAAAACCTTCGTCCTGAAGTTTATAAGCTTTGATTTTATTTTCCAGACCAATACCTCTGCCTTCTTGTCGCATATAAACTAAAGCTCCTGAACCATTTCTTTCAATCAAATCCAAAGCATAATTGAGCTGATCGTGGCAATCGCAACGCAAAGAATGGAATACATCCCCGGTTAAACATTCTGAATGCATTCTTACTAAAAATGGTTCCAAAGGATTTGGAGTTCCTTTAACTAAAGCTACTTGTTTTTTTCTATCTAATAAATTTCGATAAAGATGCAATCTGAATTCACCGTGTGCCGTTGGGAAATTTATATCTGTAATTTTTTCAATAAGCTTTTCATTCTTCACGCGGTACTGAATCAAATCCTGAACTGTTAAAATTTTAAGATTAAATTTTTTTGCGACATCAATTAATTCAGGAACTCTTGCCATTTCCCCATCTTGTCTTAGTATTTCACAAAGTACTCCGGCAGGTTTCAGATTTGCTAATCTGCACAAATCAACTGCTGCTTCAGTATGACCAGCACGTCGCAAAACACCTTCTTCAAAAGCCCTTAATGGAAATATATGCCCGGGACGAGCAAAATCCCCGGGCTTTGATTTTTCATCAACGAGTTTTTTAATTGTCAATGCTCTGTCGGCCGCAGATATACCTGTTGTTGTTCCCTCAATTGCATCAACCGTAACAGTAAACTGAGTTCCGTGTAATGCAGAATTTGAATCAACCATCAAAGGAAGATTCAACTCATCGAGTCTTTTTTTGCTAAGCGCAACACAAAGCATTCCTTTACCGTGAGTAACCATAAAGTTAACGATATCAGGAGTTACATATTCTGCAGCACAAATAAAGTCACCCTCATTCTCACGATCTTCATCATCAACAACAATTATAACTTTACCGTTCTTGATTTCTTCAATAGCTTCAATAACAGAGCAAAAAGGACTCATATCAGGACTTTTTCTCCACAATATTTATTGCTGATTTATCAAGTTTAATTTTAACATTGTCTGCAATTTGCAAGAGTACTGTTTTATCTTCTATTCCTGCAATTGTTCCATAAATACCTCCACTTGTAACAACTTTATCTCCTTTCTCTATTGCATTTAACATTTTTTCTCTTTCTTTTGCTCTTTTTTGTTGCGGACGAATAATCATAAAATAAAAAATGAAAAAGATTGCTCCGAACATTATTAAAGTGCTGATTAAACTACCGCCTCCTTGACCATTGGCAGGTGCCATTGCAATTAGATTTTCAATCATTTTGATACCTTAGTTTTTTATTGATATTTGATTAATTATGTTTTCTTTCCAATGGAAAAATTTTCCGATTTTGATTTTTTCTCTTGCTATTGACATTAACTTAAGATAAAAGTATAAATTGTGTATTGAAGCAAGTTCTAAAGCCAGAATTTCCTCAGCAATAAACAAGTGTCTTATGTATGCTCTGGTAAAATTTCTGCAAGTGTAACATTCACAATTTTCATCTAAAGGCTGAAAATCATCTTTATATTTAGCATTCCGCATTGATAAGGTTCCATTCCAGGTAAAAACATTTGCATTTCGTGCATTTCTCGTGGGCATTACACAGTCAAACATATCCACACCCAGAGAAATAGCTTCGAGCAAATTTTCGGGTCTTCCAACACCCATTAAATATCTTGGTCTATCCTTCGGCATCAAATCGGTTGTGAAATCCACAAGCTCATACATTTGTTCTGTTGGCTCACCAACGGCAAGCCCACCTATTGCATAACTATCGAAGTCAAGTTTGATTAATTCATCGGCTGACTTTTTTCTTAAATCTTTGTAAACACTGCCTTGAATTATTCCAAAAAGAGCTTGTTTATGTCCATACTTCGCTACTGATTTAATATACGCATCTTTATTCAGTTTAGCCCAGCGACTTGTTAAATCAGCCGACTTTTTAGCATATTCATAATCACAAGGATATGGTGCACATTCATCCAAAACCATCATAATATCTGAACCGATACTCCTTTGAATCTGAATAACCTTTTCCGGAGTGAAAAAATGCCTCGAACCATCGAGGTGAGATTTAAATTCAACACCATCTTCTTTTAGTTTCCTCAATTCAGTTAAACTAAAAATCTGATATCCTCCACTATCGGTAAGAATCGGTTTTCGCCAATTCATAAAATTGTGCAAACCACCAGCAGATTCTAAAATATCTGTTCCGGGTCTTAAATAAAGATGATAAGTATTTGAAAGAACAATTTGTGCTTTAATTTCCTGTTCTAAATAGAATTGATTGACTGCTTTAACCGTACCTTGAGTTCCAACAGGCATAAAAATAGGCGTTTCAACTCTCCCGTGGTCAGTTTCAAAAAATCCTGTTCTGGCTTTGCAGGAAGCATCTTCAGCAACAATGTTTAGTTTGAGCAATAATCAATTCACAATTTTTTGTCAGCAAATTTACTGTATTAAAAGGACTTGCCCAATGCAATCGTAGAGTAATTGACAATGAAGAATCCGAATGGATGCCTACGGCATTAACAATGAATAATTAAGAATTTATGATTAAAGTAGTTTTTTTCACTGTGCTTCTTGCTCAATGCCATTTAATCAATTATTTATCTTTTATCATTAAAAACTTCCCTGAGTTATACAAACTATACTCTCTTACCTCAGCAGTTTGCCCTTTGCTCAATCATCCGAATCTGATTAAATCTCTCATTTCTTTGACGGCAGCATCCATTCCAACCATAACTGCTTTTGCTATTATGGCGTGTCCAATACTCACTTCATCTATCTCCTTGATTTCCCGGAATACTTTGATATTTTGATAATTTAATCCGTGTCCGGCATTAACACCTAAACCAAGCTTTTTTGCGTGTTTGGCTGCTGTTCTGATTTTATCCAACTCATCAAATTGTTCTTCTTCTGACAAACAATTAGCAAAAATTCCTGTATGAATCTCGATAAAATCAGCTCCAATTTCTGCTGAAGCATCAATCTGATTTAATTCTGGTTCGATAAACAATGATACCTCTATATCATATTTGTGCAATTGATTGATTGTATCTCTTAGAATTGTAATATTATCAATCACACTTATGCCACCTTCAGTAGTTAATTCCAAACGTTTTTCTGGAACAATGGTTGCCAACTCAGGTCCAACCTCACAGGCAATTTTAATAATTTCTTCAGTAGCAGCCATTTCCAGATCAAGTTTAGTCCGAATTACTTCCCTTAATAATCTGACATCTCTTTCATTTATGTGTCTTCTGTCTTCTCTTAAATGAACTACAATTCCATCAGCTCCTGCATTTTCAGCAGCAATAGCAGCCGCAACAGGATCCGGTAAAAATTCTTTTCGTGCATTTCTTAATGTAGCTATGTGATCTACGTTTATTGCTAATCTCATAGAAAATAATCCAATAATGTTTTTAATATTTTAATTAAGGAATCTGTCCCGATTCCGAATTCATTTGCCCGAAATCGTAATATTGAAATTGTGTCTATTACAAACATAACTGAAAAATGAACAATCACACAATAGTAAAAGGATCTCGTCTTTAAGGCTAAAATTCCAAGTGCAATAGCTCCCGGAATAGAGCCAATAGTTTCCAAGAATGGTTTACCAAAATGAAGTATAGTAAATGGTATCATCTGAAAAAAAATTGAATAAAATCCAAATTTCTTCTCTAAACCAAAAAGCATAAAACCTCTCCAAGTAAATTCCCATCCAAATAGATACAATAACATTCCAATTTCATAAACCAGAAAAGTTGTCGTTGAATATTTCGTAGATGTAAGAAGCGGATATTTTGAGATAAATTGTTGCGAGGCAGTTACAAACCATAAAATGATAAACATAACCAAAATGAAAATTGACGAGAATTTGAGCCCAAACTTCCAATCACCAAACCTGAATCCAAATTCTGATATTTTTTCTTTAAAGACGAAACGGATAATTATGAAAGTTGGTATCAAAACAAGGAAAGTATCTCCGGAAAACCAATATAAAAATTCTAATAAGTAAGCATCAGAAGAATTCTTAATTCCATCAAAAAAATTCTCTCTAAAAAACCTTCTTGAAGTAAAGTATGAACTCAATGCCTGGATTAAGGGAATTGAGATTAAAATCCAGATAATTTTTTTATCAAGCTCAGAGAAGTTCTTAATTATTTCTTTTAACTCATTTTTAAATGAATTCAAGGAGAAAAATCCATTTTATTTTATTAAAAATACCAAAAATTCGCCGAAATTTTATTTTTTGAATAATTCATAAATTTTTGATAAAGATAGAACTTGACAATATTTTCAAATCTTAGTATTTTAGCACTCGTTAAAATAGAGTGCTAATAACAAAAAAGGAGTTAAAATATGGCAGATTTCAAAATAAAACCTTTAGCAGATCGTGTAATTGTAAAACCAGCAGAAGCTGAGGAAAAGACATCTGGTGGAATCATTTTACCAGACACTGCAAAGGAAAAACCAATTGAAGGAACTGTTGTTGCTGTTGGACCTGGCAAAACATCAGACGATGGAAAAGTTATCAAACCCGAAGTAAAAGTCGGAGACAGGGTTCTTTATGGAAAGTACAGCGGTACCGAAGTTACAATCGCTGGCGAAGAATATTTAATAATGCGCGAAAGCGACATTTTCGGAATAGTAAACAAATAATCAGAGAGGTAAAATATGTCATCAAAATTAATTGAATATAGTGCAGATGCGAGATCAGCCTTAAAAGCTGGTGTAGATAAACTTGCTGATGCTGTAAAAGTCACTCTTGGACCAAAAGGAAGGAATGTAATTCTTGAGAAAAAATTTGGTGCACCAACCGTTACTAAAGATGGTGTCACTGTTGCTAAAGAAATTGAGCTGGAAAATCCTGTTGAGAATATGGGTGCTCAGATGGTTCGAGAGGTTGCATCAAAAACAAGTGATGTTGCTGGAGATGGAACTACTACTGCTACTGTTCTTGCACAGGCAATTTACAGAGAAGGGTTAAAGAATGTAACCGCTGGTGCAAATCCAATGGACCTCAAAAGAGGAATTGACTTTGCTGTCGGAAAAGTTGTAGAATATTTAAAATCAATCAGCAAAGAGGTTGAAGGCAGAAACGAAATCGCTCAGGTTGGTGCAATCTCTGCTAACAACGATAAATCAATTGGTGAATTAATAGCTGACGCGATGGAAAAAGTAGGGAAAGACGGAGTTATTACAGTTGAAGAAGCAAAAGGAACTGAGACTGCTTTAGATGTTGTAGAAGGTATGCAATTCGACCGTGGATATCTTTCACCATATTTTGTTACCGATGCTGAAACTATGGAAGCTGTTCTGGAAGATCCTTTCATTCTTATTCACGATAAGAAAATTTCAGCAATGAAAGATCTTTTACCTGTACTGGAAAAAGTTGCTCAGCAAGGTAGAGCTTTATTAATTATCGCTGAAGAAGTTGAAGGTGAAGCACTTGCTACTTTGGTTGTAAATAAATTAAGAGGAACTTTGAAGGTTTGTGCAGTTAAAGCTCCAGGTTTCGGTGATAGAAGAAAAGCAATGTTAGAAGATATAGCAGTTTTGACAAATGGTACTGTTATCTCTGAAGAAAGAGGTTTCAAATTAGAAAATGCAACTATTTCTTATTTAGGAACTGCAAAGAAAGTTGTTATTGACAAAGATAATACCACCATAGTTGAAGGCTCTGGTAAACAGGATGAAATCAAAAAGAGAATTAATGAAATAAAAGCTCAAATCGAAAAAACCACTTCAGATTATGATAAAGAAAAATTACAAGAGAGATTAGCAAAGCTTTCTGGTGGTGTTGCTGTGCTAAAAATCGGTGCATCAACTGAAGTTGAAATGAAAGAAAAGAAAGCAAGAGTTGAAGATGCTTTACACGCAACCCGTGCAGCTGTTGAAGAAGGAATCGTTGCAGGTGGTGGAGTTGCATTAGTAAGAGCAATTTCTGTTCTTGAAAAATTAGAAGGTGAGAATTTAGATCAAACTACAGGAATCAGAATTGTTCAGAAAGCTCTTGAAGAGCCATTAAGACAAATTGTTAATAATGCTGGTCTCGAAGGTTCCGTAGTTCTACAAAAAGTTAAAGAAGGCAAAGATGATTTTGGATTTAATGCCGCAACAGAGAAATATGAAAATCTCGTTAAAGCAGGTGTTATTGATCCAACTAAAGTTACAAGAACAGCGTTGGAAAATGCAGCTTCAGTTTCTTCATTGTTATTGACAACAGAAGCAGTTGTTTACGAAAAGAAAGAGAAAGAACCAGCTCCTGCTATGCCTCATCCGGGTATGGGAGGAATGGACTATTAGTAGTTCCTTTATTGGAAATCAAGGCGGAGCTTTTGAAACTCCGCCTTTTTTATTTTTAAACACAAGTTTTCTTATTTTTTAGTAACTATTATTAGATTTATTAAGAATGGATTATTTTTCAGAAATCACTGCCCACTTTCAGGCGAAAAGATATAAACTGGCTTTAATTCTTGCTAAGAAATTTTATGAGGAAGAACCTGATGATCCAAATTCTTTAATTCTTTATTCTAAAGCATTAATTGAAAATCTTAATCCATTTCTTTCAATTCAAATCGCTAATGAAGCAGTCGATTCATTCAAGAAAAATCCGGAAGTATTTCTAAATAGAGCAGAGATTCTTTATAGAACCAGTATTTTTAGTGGTGCCTTGCACGATATTGAAATTTATAATAAGCAAAATTCCAACTATTCCTCCAGAATTCTTTCAGTTAAAATTTTATCAGCTTTAGAGAAATATGAACAAGCATACGAAGAGTTAAAAAAAATTGATTCTACAACTGAAGAAGTCAAATTATTAGATGAAGTAATTTCACTATGCCTGAAAATTGTAAAACGAAATAAGATATATACGAAAGAAATTGAGAAATTATTGTTGCTTTCTGAATCATTTCAGAAAAATGATATTTTCTGGCTGCCTATCTGGATATCAAATAATCTTTTAAGTAAAGTAAACGATGAAGATCTGAAAAAGAAAATAGAGCTTTTGGAGTTCTTTTCTCTAATAGATTCTTTCCAAATTAAAAATGCTGAAAAAAAATTAGAAAGACTGAATGAAAAAAAGATTGACGATGACGGACTGGAACAAGCAAAGAAAAAACTTAAAGCGATAATTAAATCTAAAGAATCAGTTTCTGATTACCCTGATGATATTTCAGAAGAAGAAACAAAAGTAACTCAAACAGAAGAAGAAAATCCCATAAAATTAATCAGTGCAAGATTTTTTAATCTCGGCGAAAATATTCATTCAGGCAAAAGAAAATACCTTTTACAATTTGATGAAAGTAACCTCGATTATGTTGCTGTTGAAATCTTAATTAAAAATCCTTTTTATAAAAAACAAAATAAAAAAGTAAAAGGATTATGTGTCTGGTATTTGAATGATGCTGAATGCGGACGACATAAGTTTGATATTGAATTGAACAAAGATTGGGAGATGATAGAAATCGTTCAAAGTTGGGGTAATGAACAATATAATTTCTGGAAACAAGGACACGGTAAACTTAATACTTTTCTTGACGGTCAATTACTTTTTTCAAAAAGATTTTTAATTGACGAAAATGAAATATTAAACTCTGAACAAATTCCTGAACTAACTGATTCTACTATTTTCAATAAACAACAAACAGAGCAGCCCAATCAAGTTGAAGAGTTCAAGCAGAAAGGAATTCAGGAAGAATCTCTTAATGATCTAATAAACGAACTTCACGGTTTTATAGGATTAGATTCACTAAAACAGTCATTGGTTGATTTCATAACTTACCTGAATTTTATCAATGAAAGGAAAAAGAAAGGGATTAAAACTGAAGAGCAGTTGGAACTCCATTGCATATTTTTAGGTAATCCCGGAACCGGTAAAACAACAATTGCACGTCTTTTAGGAAAAATATTCAGAGCTATGGGAATTTTAGAAAATGGGCACGTTGTAGAGGTAGATCGTTCCGGATTAGTAGGACAATACATTGGAGAGACTGCTGTTAAAACAGATAAAATGATTACTGATGCTCTTGGAGGAATTTTATTTATTGATGAAGCATACACTCTAAAAAAACACGGAATATCTTCAGATTTTGGACAGGAAGCAATAGACATTCTTCTAAAGAGAATGGAAGATATGCGAGGAAAATTTGTTGTAATTGCTGCAGGATATCCCGGCCCAATGAAAGATTTTATTGATTCAAATCCCGGTCTTCAATCCAGATTTACTCATACTTTTATCTTTGATGATTACTTACCTGATCAACTTACTGAAATATTTAAATTCTTCGCAAAAAAAGAGGAATATATTCTCACTGAAGATGCAGAAAAAATTCTTTTAAATAAATTTCAGGAAAGTTTTGATAATAGAGATGAGACTTTTGGAAACGCCCGATTGGCAAGGAAAATCTTTAACGAAACAAAAATTCAAATTGGTAAAAGATTTCAAAATTCATCTGATGAAGAGAAAGAAAACTTTTCACTAAATTCAATTACTGCAGAAGATATTCAAAATGCTTTTGGATTAACTTCAAAGTATAAAAATAAAAACCTGATTGACCAATCTAAGATTGATGAAGTTATCGGAAAGATTAATAATCTTGTTGCATTGAATAATTATAAAAAAGAAGTCAGTGAAATAGCAAAACTTGCAAAATATTATATTGAAGAAGGAGAGGATCTAAATCAAAAATTTAACTTTCATTTTATCTTTGCGGGTAATCCCGGCACAGGAAGAAGAATTGCAGCAAAGCTGCTGACCGAATTTCTTTTTAGTCTTGGATTAATTAATAAGAATCATTTTATAGAAGTTGAAAATCATTCGTTAATAGGGAATAATCTCGAACAAACTCTGGAAAAGCTTTCAAAAATTTTTGACAGAGCAAATTCTGGAGTTCTTTTAATTAAAGATTTTGATGTTCTGTTTGAAACTCTCAGGTACAGAACTGATATTTCAAACGAATTTATAGAACTGTTCTCTAAAAAATTAACGAGCAAATCTGAAAAAGTTATTGTAATTGCCAGTACAAGTGAAGAATTCATCTATAATACTCCCAAAGAATTTTCTTCAATTAAATCTATTTTTAATAAAATTATCTTTTTTAATGATTTTACTTCAAGTGAACTTTTAACTTTAGTCCAAAATTCATTAGTTGAAAAAAAATTAAATATAACTGAAGAATCCTCTGATTTACTTCTTAATTTTTTGGAAAAAGCAAAAAACTTAAAGAATCAGTTTCCTCAAAACACACATTTAGTGAAATATCTTATTGATACTATTCAGAAAAAACATTTATTAAAACTTTCCGAAATCAGTAAGGATTTGAGAACTGAAGAGATCTCTTCTAAAATCAGTGATGATGTTATTCTGGACATAATTAATAGCCATATTATATATGAAGACAGCACTAAATATTCTTCTTCTACTTCGTTAAAGAAATATATAGATGAACTCAATAAACTCGTTGGCTTGTCAAATATTAAAGATTCTATTCAAAATATTATTAACAGTGAAAGGTTAGCAACCATACGGAGAGAAAGAGGTCTCAGCGTTTTGCCAAAGTCATTTCATAGTCTGTTCATCGGCAATAGATATACCGGTAAATCTACAATTGCTAAAATTTATGCCGGTATATTAAATGAATTAGGAATTTTACAATCATCAGAGGTTATTGAAGTTGATAGTATTTCAATTTCATCTTTATTTAATAACAAGAGTTTGTTTTCACTTTTTGAAGGTAAATTAGTTCTGATTGATAATTCTGCATCTCTGGTTTATTCTGATGACATTTTACTGAGAGAAACAATATCCCGAATTTTTTCAACAGTAAAGGAACATAGTGACAAATTTGTAATGATAATTTCTGATAATAAAATTGGAATAAACCTAACATTGGATAAACATAGTGAATTAAGAACTTTATTTACAAATGAGTTTATATTCAACGATTTTACCCCAAGAGAGATGTTAGAAATTGCATTAAATTTTACTCAAAAATACGGTTACCAGCTTGATGAAGGTGCCTGGCAATTACTTCTTGAAATATTCACTGACATAGTTGAAAAAAATGATATTAACTTTTTGAATACAAAAGCAGTTTATGAACTAATCTATAAAATAATCAAGCAACAGGAAGACAGATTAAGTAAGCTGAACAATGTTGAGGATAGTGATTTGATTACTCTAACATTCGATGATGTAAAAAACATTTATCAATTTGATTAGCACTATGCAATATCAATCAATTCTGTTCGAGTCCAAAGATATTCAAAAACTTTTCCGTTTTCTATAATTACAGCAACAAGTTTATTACCACTTACTGCACCGCAGTCAATATAAATTGCATTTGACTGAGAATCATATTTTGGTTCAGGCATTCTTGTATGACCAACCACTTGTAACTTACCAAGGTTTAATAATTTTTCTCTGCACCAAAGAATTCCGTAATCAGTATCTAAACCTGGTCTTAAAATATCAAGTAATATGTTGTCATCTTTAATCACATAATCATCAATAACTTTGTCGTATCTGTTAGATATTCCGGCGTGTGAAATAAAGCAATCATCGTTATTAAAAAATAAAGGCATTGAATTTATATAACTTAAATGTTCATCAACTTTATTGAATCTGTTCTGATAAGATCTTAGGGTTGTTTCAGCTCCATTATCAAACCACGACCTTGCAAATAAAGAATTTGGTTTTTGGAAATGATCTGCAAACATTAAATCATGATTACCCGGAGCAAAAAATATTTTTCTCTCGAGGAAAAGTTCAACAACTTCAAAACTAAAATTGCCTCTATCTACCAGATCTCCAACGGAATAAACTGGCACATTGGGGAAGTATCTATCCAGCTGATCAACAAGCTTGACTAATGTATGAAAACAACCGTGAATATCCCCAATTACTGCAATCATATTTAAATATGTAAAACTTCTTTAGCGTATTTTTCTAATTCTTCTCTAAAATTCGGATGAGATACATTTATTAAAGCTCTTGCTCTTTCTTGAATTGTTTTCCCAAACAAATCTGCAACTCCGAATTCAGTGACAACATAATGTACATCTCCTCTTGAGGTAACCACTCCGGCACCAGTTTTTAATGTGGGGACAATTCTGGAGATAGTATTATTTTTAGTAGTTGAAGGTAAAGCAATTATAGGTTTACCTCCTTCAGATCTTGAAGCACCTCTTATAAAATCAACCTGACCTCCGATTCCACTATAAAATTTTGTTCCCATAGAATCAGAACAAACCTGACCAGTCAAGTCAACTTCTATCGCTGAATTGATTGCAACCATCTTGTTGTTCTTTGAAATGATGAAAGGATCATTGACATATTCCTGTGGGTGAAATTCAAAAATCGGATTGTTGTTTATGAAGTCATAAATCTTTTTTGTTCCTAATACAAACCCTGCAATTATTTTTCCCGGATGAAGAGTTTTCTTTTCTCCGTTAATTATTCCATTTTCAACTAATTCAATTATTCCATCTGAAAACATCTCAGTATGAATACCTAAATCTTTTTTATCGTGAAGATATTTCATAACTGAATCAGGAATTGCCCCAATTCCCATTTGCAGAGTTGAACCATCTTCAATCAGACTTGCTACGTGTCTACCAATTTTATCAAAAACATCTAATTCTTCTATTGAAGCATTTGGATCAACCTGCGGAAGTTCATAAATGGGTTCATCGTGTTCAACTATATAAGTTATTTTGTTAATATGAATAAAGCTATCCCCTAGAGTTCTGGGCATATTTTTATTAACCTGCGCGATAATTACTTTTGAGCGTTCTGCAGGAGTTTTAATTGTTCCAACATCAACACCATAGCTGCAAAATCCGTGTTCATCAGGTGGAGAAACGTGAATGAAAGCAACGTCTGACTTAATAAGATTCTTCTTAAATAAAAGTGGAACTTCAGATAAAAATATAGGAATAAATTCTGCTGTGCCTTTATTAATTGAAGGACGTGAATTTGCTCCAATAAAAAAAGCTTTATGCTTAAAATGTTTCTCCATACCTTCGTGAAGATAAGGTAAATCACCAACTATAAGAATATGATATAGGGTAACATTCTCTAATTCATCTTTTCTTCTGACCATTGCTCTAACAATTTCCATCGGACAAGCACAACCCGGTTGAACGACAATATTATCCCCGGATTTTATAATCTCAACTGCTTCATCTGCTGTAACCAGTTTTTGATTATAGATTCTAAGAATATTTGTCGGGATTGAGTGTTTTGTAAAAATTTCATTTGGTGTAATCATAATAAACTCTTTTTATTTTCAATTTGTTGAAAACAAATGTAATCTTCTGTATTCAATATTAAAGTTATGAGCGATTGACTCATTTGAGCAATATCCATTATGTGTACAGACTCCTTTTGCTAATCCCTGATCTGCCATAACAGCATTTGCAAGTCCATCTTCACCAATAGCAATGAGATAATTCAATGCTGCGTTGTTCAACCCATAACTTGCTGTACGTGAAACTAAAGCAGGCATATTAGGGACGCAATAATGAATAACGTCGTGCATCAAATAAACAGGGTCAGATAAAGTAGTAATATGACTTGTTTCCACACAACCACCCTGATCGATTGAAACATCAACAATTACTGCGCCTTTTTTCATCTGTTTAACCATATCTTCAGTAACTAAATGTGGAGCTTTTTCACCTTTTATTAAAACTGCACCGATTAAGACATCGGCAAATTTTGCTCCCCGCGAAATTGTATAGGGATTAGCAACTACTGTTGTAATTCTTTTTCTGAAATCAAGTTCAATTTGTCTCAGTCGATTCATATCTTTATCAAGCAGAATCACCTGGGCTCCTCTTCCCAAAGCAGCAGCTGCTGCAGAAATTCCAACAACTCCGGCTCCAATAATAACAACTGCAGCTGGAGCTACTCCTGTTATACCTCCAAGTAAAATTCCTCTTCCACCTTTGGAAAAAGTTTCCAATTGTTTTTCAGCAACCTGAATAGCAAGTTGTCCAGCTATTTCACTCATAGAATGTAGCACAGGTAACTTATCATCTTGTTCAATTAGTTCATAACCAATAGCAGTAATTTTTTTCTGTAATAGTGTATCTAAAATTTTCTTTTTTCCAATTGCTAAATGAAGGAAAGAAAAAACTATCTGTGAGTCCTGAAGTAAATCACATTCTGATTCAGATAGCGGAGCTACTTTTACAACGACTTCAGCGCGTTTATATGCCTCTTCTGCTGAATAAACAATATGAGCTCCTGCATTTCTGTATTCATCATCAGAAAAATGACTACCCTCTCCTGCATTGGTTTCAACATATACTGTGTGTCCCGCTCTTACAAGAGCATCAACTCCTGCGGGAGTTAAACCTACTCTTTTTTCTTCAAAAAGAGTTTCTTTAGGGATCCCATATCTCATAGTAATTCCTGTTTTACTATCCAAATATAATTATTAATCAATTTTATTCTTTAATTTACAGGGGTAATTGGTCTTTTTCCAGAAAGCACTGCAATAACATTTTTCGCAACGAGTTCAGACATTTTATTTCTTGCTTCAAAAGTTGCACTTCCTATATGAGGCAAAGCAATTACATTTTCTAACTTCAACAATTCAGGATTTATCTGAGGCTCATTCTGATAGACATCAAATCCGGCTGAAAAAATTCTTTTATTCTTTAACATATCAATTAAATACTTTTCATCAATAACTTCACCTCTGGCAGTATTAATTATAATTGCATCTTTTTTCATTAACTCAAGTTTCTCTTTGTTAATCAAATTTTTTGTTTTATCATTAAGTGGAACGTGAATAGAAATTATATCTGACCTTTTCATTAATTCGCTTAAAGAAACTTTTTTTGCATCAGCAGCTTTCTCAGCTACAAGATTTCTATTGTTTGAAAAATAGATAATATTGCATCCAAAGGCTCTGACACGTTTAGCAACTGCATAGCCAATTCTTCCCATACCAATAATTCCAACAGTTTTATTATTTAACTCTTTTCCAAGCAAAAGTTTTGGAGCCCAGCCTTTAAATTTTCTTTTCTTAACTAATTCTATCCCCTCATAAATTCTTCTTGAACAAGCCAAAATCAATGCTAAAGTAAGGTCGGCAGTTGATTCAGTAAGAACGTCAGGAGTGTTAGTTACAATTATTCCCTTTTGCCTTGCATATTCAATATCAATATTGTTAAAGCCGGCAGCATAATTTGCAATAATTTTTGTCTTAGATAAATGATCAATAATTTCTTTATCAACTATATCAGATAAGAGAGTTATCAAGGCTGAGGAATCTTTTGCTCTTTTTATAAGTTCATCGGATTTTATCTGATTTTTTCCTTTAAAAATATCAATCTGAAAACCTTTTTTAATCATAAGGTTGATGCCAACTTCAGGTATCTGACTTGTAATAAAGATTTTTTTCTTATCCATAAAGCATAGTTACAATAAATAATGCTGCAATAATTCCAACAGCATCAGCAATTAAACCAACCGGAAGAGCATATCTGGTATTTTTGATATTAACCGCACCGAAATAAACAGCAAGCACATAAAAAGTCGTTTCGGTGCTTCCATAAAAAGTAGAAACAAGTATCCCGATAAAAGAATCTGGTCCGTGAACTGACATAATTTCCGCCATAATACCCAATGAACCACTTCCTGATAGTGGTCGCATCAAAGCCATTGGAAGAGCTTCGGCCGGCATTCCTATAAAATCTGTTACTACCCGCAAAGCCGGAATTAACCAGTTATCCATAGCACCTCCGGCTCTGAAAATTGCAATGGCGACTAACATTGCTACCAGATAAGGAATAATTCTAACAGCTATATTAAAACCTTCTTTTGCTCCTTCAACAAACTGTTCATATACTTTAACTTTTTTTATTGCACCAAAACCTATAAAAACAACTATCAAAAGGGGAATTGCAAGCACTGAAATAATACTAATTACTTTTTTAAATATTTCAAAGAATGTATCGCTGATAAAAACATTTATAAATGATTCGGGTAAAAAAACAAAAATTATTACTAATAGAATTAATAAAGCCAAAAAAAATAAAATTGTTTTAAGGTGCTTCTTTATTGTTGTTGAAAGACTTTTTGAACTATCAGATAAAATGTGAAAGATATTTGCGACAAGTAAACCAGCAAAAGTAGCACAAAAGGCAGCAAACATTGTTGTACCAATTATAATTGTCGGATTACTGCTGCCGGAAGCAGCACGAACAGCTATTGCAGTTGCTGGTATCAATGTCAAACCCGCAGTATTAATTGCAAGAAAAGTAATCATTGAATTTGTAGCTGTACCTTTATTTGGATTAAGAGAATTAAGCTCTTCCATTGCTTTAAGACCGAATGGAGTTGCCGCATTACCCAATCCAAGCATATTTGCTGAAATATTCATAACCATTGAACCAATTGCCGGATGATCAGGTGGCACTTCAGGAAAAATTCTTTTTGTGAGTGGTTTTATAAAAGAAGCAATTTTCTTAATCAAACCTGCTTCTTCAGCGACCTTCATTACACCAAGCCACATTGCCATAATTCCAATTAACCCAAGTGCAATTTCAACAGCTACACCAGCAATTTTTATAGCTTCATTTGTAATCTTTTTAAAGGTTAGAAATTCTATATCGCTTAATACGAAAAACGCAGAAAAAGTTTTTTCATCAATTTGTTTAACTAATTTAAGCTTTGCAGATATTGAATTATCTTTTCCTGACGATGAAGCTATCTCTTGCCATATTTTAGGGAATGTATTATTCGCTGGTATTGAAACATTAAAATTTTTATCAGTCAATTTAGCATTGATTTTTCCATTAACTATTAAATCATCTTTTATTTCAAAATTATAGAATCCGGAAAAATCATCAGCTGATATTTTAAGTCTAATACTACTTTTAGGTGATGAATTCTCATCGAAAATGACAATGCAATTCAATTCCTGATTATTTTTAAAACGATTTGAAGAGATATCACTTACATCTGTGTATAAAGCGGAGACAAAGCCAAGCAGAATTAAACCAAGCCAAACATAGTTTAACAATTTTTACCTCAATTTGGAATAATTTTATTTTCCGAACTCAATAATAAATTGAATCTCTTTTGAATCTAAAATACAAAGTTTCAGATTTGAAGGTATTATGTAATCAGTCTCCTTAATATCTCTTGAAAATCTCTGGCAGAATTTTTCTTTAACTTGTTCAATTAGCTTTGGGTCATCCAATTCTCTGAATTCCCCTATAATCGAAATATATTTTATTTGATAACTATAATCAGAGTCATTTTCGAAATGAGCATTATAAACCAAAAATTGTCCGTAGTGATTGAACTTTATGCTTCCAAATTTTTCATCTTCTTTATTTAATGCAATAAATATGTTTTTATCCAAATAAATAAAATTAGTTGCAATCTGATAATTCCTGCCACCTTTAAGTCTTAAAGTTAATACTCCGGCAAAAGAATTATTCAGCTCTTTTTCGATTTCATTTATGTCACGATTTACAATAAAATTTTTTCTCATTTTTTAAGGATTTAAGTGATTATACATTTTTTATTATTAATAAAATAAATGCAATTCGGGCAATGCTTGAGATTCTTATCTGAGTTATTGTCAATAATACCTCTAACTAAACTAAAAATTTCGTTTTTCAAATTAGAGAGATTTCCCCTTTCATAATTCAAATCGAAATAAAGATTTGGATTTCTCAAAAAAATTAATCTTGATGAAAATATGTTTATTTTTTCAAAAAATTTCATCGAAATATACAAATAAAATTTCATTTGTATTTCGTATTCGAGATAATGTTTGTGAGCGTGTGATTCATTAACATAATCTGTTTTATAATCAATTATTAAAATTGAGTCGTCGTTGAAAATAATTTTATCTATTATTCCCTTTAATATTACATTATTTTCCTTTATAAGTATTTGAAACTCATTTTTATAATTTTTATACTTTGATAATTCTTCAAAAACTTTAGAGTTATAATAGTTCTCTAATAAAGAAATAATATTATTTATATACTCTTCGTCTTTTAATTCTTTTGAATTGAGAATTTCCTTGGCAGATAAAAATTCCCTCATTTTTTCCAAAGGAATATTTTTTTCCAAGATTTTATGAATAATCTGACCAAATTTTTCAGAGCTTTTATCGCTAATAATATTCTTCTCACTATATAAAATATCCTCATCTTTGTCTTGTTTCTTGAGATCGGTCAGATAACCAAACAATTTGTTTCTATTTTCGTAAAGTGATGGCAATAATTTGAGCAGTTTTGCCAAACCTATATTATAAGTAAGGTGATATTTCAATGGACATTTTTCAAAAGTAGAAATTTTCGTAGCAGAAATAATTTGACTTTCAGATTCACTTTCTATTTTTTGAGTATCTATTGAATATTGTTTATCGCATTCTTTATCAGTTTCAACTTTTATGTTTCCCTCTTCAATGTATGAAGTGATTTTTATATTTGCCTTTACTAGATTGGTAACATTATAATATTCGTTATCTTTTTTCTTTAAGAATTTAACATCTTCTTCAATAGAGATTATATTGTTTGATAATACAGGGAATACATTTTTTAACAGACTGATAAATGATTTTTGATCATAGATTTCTTTATCATTTTTATTATATACTATATAAAGTTTATTAATTGCTCTTGTAATTCCAACATATAAAAGTCTTTTGACTTCAGCTAAATCTTTTGCATCCTCAATAAAATTATTGATTAAAAGTAAAGGAGGGATTTTCAAATCTCCGAGTGGATTATCTTTAGGCAGGATCTTAAATAATAGACCAAGTTCTTTATTTATAGAAATTTCCCGAGCCTTATTTGAAGAGGTATCGGGAGAAGACTCACATCTGTATAAGAAAACAACTGGAAATTCTAATCCCTTTGCCTGATGAATAGTCATTAACTGAACACCTGAATCAGACAAAAGTCCTTCCGCCTGGGCTTCATCTGGATTATTCTTTAAAGAATCATCAAGAAATTTTACAAAATCGTACAAAGTCTTAAAACCTAATTCATCAAAGTCTTTAGCAATAGATAACAGTTTTTCAATATTAGCAAGCTCTTGTTCGCCATTATGTCTGTTTTTGACAATAAGTAAAAAATCGGTTTCAGACAAAATTTCTCTTATGAGTCTTGAAATAGGGAGAGAGGAGCATTTTTTTATATGTGTTTCCAGTTTAAGGATTATATCTAAGAAATTTTTATTTAAGACAGAATAGTTTTTAAGTTTTTCAAAAAAAGAAGACCCGGCTGATAAACTTATTTTAAATATTTCAGAATCAGATATCATAAAAAAAGGAGAGCGTAAGATGGCGACCAAAGAAACATCATCATTTGGATTAGAAATAAATGATAAATAATTACGAATGTCGCTGATAACCTGTCTCTGAAAAAATCCACGCCCTCCGATGATTTTATAGGGAATTCTTTTTATAGTAAAAATATTCTCCAACTCATCAAAATGTTTGCGCTTAGTAACTAATACAGCAATCTGAGAGAAAGAATGTTTACCGCTATATACTAAATCTAAAATTCTTAAAGCAGTTAATTCTGGTTGAGATTGACTGTTTTGCTCATCCTTAGATGAAACTAAAAATTCAATTTCTCCAAGCTCATTTTCATCCTTTGCGCATACGATAGGAACATTTTTTAACTCATTAAATAATGGTATCGAGGAATGAAATAGTCTGTTAAAAATGTAATTTGTAAATAAACATAATTCTTTAGCCATTCTAAAACTATCAGGCAGGAGCTGTAAACCAGAAACTCTGTTATGTTCAGATATATCTTTTCGCGTTTTATCGAAAACCTTTAGGTCAGCATCTCTGAATCCGTAAATGCTTTGCTTATCATCGCCCACTATAAATAAATTTCCACTTCTGAGGTCATCAAGAATTGGCAGAAATATATTATACTGTATTTCGTCCGTATCCTGATATTCATCAACCATCAGATAAGTAAACTTTGATGATAACTCTTTCCTTACATTCTCATTTTCTAAAAGAATTTTGGTTTTAATCAGTATATCATCAAAATCCAGATAAGAGTTTTTTCTTTTTTTAAGTTCATAGGAAGAATTGATATGATCGAAAACAAAAAGGATACTTTTACCTAATATAGCAAGATCATAATGAAGTGATAAATCAATTTCATTTTCTGTTAATATTTTCAATCTTGAGAAAAGATTTTCCATCTTGTCAATTATATGCGAATAATTATCTTTTAATTTATTTGGGAAATATCCTTTTATCCGAACACTACCAGCTTTTGTAAAAACTATTTCTTTGATTTTAGTCAAAAGAAGAAATAAATCCTGATTTTTATTAAAATCCTCACACGCTTGTTTAACAAATAAAACATTTTCATTACTTCCATCTGATAAGAATACTATATTGTTTATATCCTCTAATAATATGATGAAATCCTTACTATAAATTTTTTTTATTTCTTCTAATAATGAATAAAAACTCTTATTAAATAATTCACTTATTTCATTTACAGATTTATTATAAATATTATTTTTAAGAAGAATAACATTCTTTTTTTGATTCAAAAGTTTCCTGAACTCTGACTCAAGTTTATATCTCGTTCCAAAATATCTTAATAATTCTTTTAGTATTGATGAGCTACCTTCATCTTTGAAAAGAGAGTCAAGGACTTCACTGATAGATAATTCTATAAGTTCATCAGTTGTTGAAGGATCAATCGGAATGAAGTTCGCATCAACTCCTGCTTCTACCGGATAATTCTTAAGTATTTCTATACAAAAAGAATGAATAGTAGATATATAAGCAGAGACAAGATTTCTTCTGATTTTATGCAAAACCCTAAGCTGTGATTGACTATCTGTGGAAGCAATTTCAGAATTAACTAGTTCAGCTATTTTTTTATATAGTTCATTTGCAGCTTTATTTGTAAAAGTGATTGCAGCAATTTTTGAAACATCACCATTCAACTTTTTTGCAGCATTTAAATATTTATACTTTAATACAAATGTTTTTCCTGAGCCAGCATTAGCTGTTAAGGCAATGTGACTGTCCGACTTAATCACATTTAATTGGTGGGGAGTAAAATTCAAATCAGATTTGTGCATATGGTAAAATTATTTTAAATGTTGTTCCATTTTCTGAAGAGCTAACTAATATAATATCTCCGTTTATGCTATTAAGATATTTTTTGGCGATTTTCAAACCTAATCCCATTCCTTGCTTCTTTGTCGAAAAATTCTCATTAAATATTTTATCCTGAAATTCTTTATCAATTCCTTTTCCATTGTCTTCAAAATCAATTTCTAAATATTTATCATTTCTGTAAATATGTATGTTTATATTATTTGCCAACGCCTGAATTGAATTTCTTATTAAATTAATGAAGATTCTACTTAACTGATTTTTATCATTTTCAATTAAATATTCATTTCTATCAGAAGTAATATTTATTTTAATTTTTTCATTCAGATAAATACTTGATAATTCATTTAATAAATTTATTAGATCAAATTTTTCAAAATTTAAGCTTGGCATCTTTGCGAATCTTGAAAACTCAGAAGCAATTTGATTTAAATTATCAATTTGATTAAGGATTGTTGCAGATACTTTATCAAATAATTTATCAAAATCTTCTCTTCTTTCTTTAAAAGCTACAATTAGTTGCTGCAAAGTTAATTTCATCGGTGTCAAAGGATTTTTTATCTCGTGAGCTACTTGTTTGGCCATATCTTTCCAGGCTGATTCTCTCTCATATTCAGCTAATTCAATTTGATTTCTCTTTAATTCATCAGTCATTTTGTTAAACCCATCCAGCAATTCTTTAAGTTCACCCTTTTCATTATGCGCAATTTTTACATTTAGATCACCTTTTCCTAAAGCCTCCGCAGCTTTTGTTAATCTTTGTATTGGAGAAGAAATCTGATTGGCTAACAAAGTACTTGAAAATATAATTATTACAAGAGTTAATGAATAGATGCCAAAAAGAACTATATCAAAATCAGAGGTTAAGATAATATTATTTACCTTATTGAAAACCTGATTAACATTCAAAATATATTGTCTGTCTTTTAGTTTAATAACTTTGTAATAAGAATTAAAAGAATAATTTTCAATTTTTTCTGATGTATAGTATTCCCTGAACTTGTCGTAATTAATATTGTAAAAAGCCAAACTGTTTATTTTATCATTTAATAATCCTATGTCATAAAATTGTTTATCTGTTGTATAGATTAGATTAGTTCCATCAAATAGATTAAAGGATATATTAAGTGATTTATTTACTTTTTTGGCTGCTTCTTCTAATTTGAGATTCTGATTTATAAAAGAAATGAGGTTACTTTCTACTAAAATTAGTTTTTGTTTTAATTCGTTTTTTACATTAGCTGTAGAACGTTCATCTAAAATGTTTCTATTATAAATGCCTAAAAATGTTATTGGAAGAATTGAAATTATGAGGAATAAGAGAAGAAGTTTAGACTTAAAAGAAACAGATAGTTTTTTAATTCGAAAAAGAGAAATAATCGAAATGACTATGAAAATAAAAATTGAGTGAATAATAAAAACCTTAAAGAAGTTAAATAAGCTCCAGCTAAATTTATTGTCTACTACTGAAACCACATTTGTTATTTCACTATTATTTTCAAAAGTTTTAAGAACATAGGATTCATAATTCTCGTCGCCAAATTTAAACTTAGTCCATCCATCATTAAACACAGTATCTAATTTCATTTCAAATAAATGTTTGATTTGCTCGCGATTTGGAAAAACATCACCATAATACTGAACTAATTGTCTATCCTTAAACTGAAAGATTTTTACTTTTTCTAAGTTGATATATTGATTTATAATGTTTAAGTCTGATTTTAAGAATTGCGGAAACCCTAATCCTCCAAGTTTTGTAACTTCAAAATCAATTCCGGATGAAACAACTAATTGAGATACTCCTTGTTCAACATATTTGGAATAGGCATTAATTCTTCTAATTAATGAATCGGGATTACTTTCATCTAAAAAAATAACATCATTGAATTTTCCCAGAAACTGTTTAATATTATCTCTGAAATCGAGACCTACTTTAAAGCCACCCAATATTTTCCCATATCTATCATAAATAGCTATGTATGAATTTAATTCTTCCTGATGAAGATTGCTTCTTGACCAATTTATGAAAGCTAAAGAATTGAAATTTATATCTTTTCGTAATAAAAGATTTTGTTCTGATTGATTTGTATAAATCTGATTAATATTATCATAAAGATAGAATCTAATAAGTTGATCATTCAATCTGTTAATTTCAAAAGCTATATTTTTGACCGATTCTCTTTCTCTTATGGTATCAAAATAGTTCAGTAGAATTACTGAATTGAAAGAGGCAGCAAAAAGAATAATTACAAAGTATCTTATTTCATTTTTTTCATACCTGTTTATAAAAAAGAAAATAAAAAGGATAGTAATAACTAAAAGAAGTAAATTTATAATATTATACAATGGATTTTTCGAAATCGAATAAAATATAAGACTGGATGTTAATATCAGAGATATGATTAAAAAATCACTGATAATAAATTTATTAGTTTTTGCGATTATTAGTTTTTTTAATACAAGACTTAATCCTGTTAAAACAAATAAAAAAGATATTCCAACCAGAAGAATGTTTGTATGCATTATCAGAACTGTGAAATCAGGAAGAATTTCAAAATCTTTGAAATACCTCAATTTAGAATCAAAAACCACTGATTGCATTGAAGCTGCAAATGCCCTTAAAATAAGAGGAAATATCACTAATATTAAAATTACCAGGAGATAAGTAAAAAGCTTAGATTTTAATTGCTTTCCCTCTTTGTTGGATTTTAATGAATATCTAAAAAATTGTAAAGCAGCGACTGATAAGAAAATATTTGTAATTAAAAACTCTAAAGGAGACTTTACCAATCCAAATCCAAAAGTTGAGGAAAAATTTGCAGGATCGGTTATTGCACTATTTAAAAATTTGGAAGGAATTGAAAAAAGGAATAATAGTACTCTAAAAAGGACTAAATAGAAAAAAAGAAATGAAAATTTTGAAAAATATGAATTCAGATTTTTATAATCCTTTCTTAATCCAAATCCAATAATAATTAAACCAAAAAGTACTAATGTCGATTGAAGTGATGAAGTTGTACTTTTAATATCATTTAAATGACTTTTTAAGGTTGGTTTATCAATGGTAACCAAACCAATTTTTCTATTTTTATTATTAGTAATTTCAAATGAATATTTTCTGCCATCTAATGAAGATATTGTATAAGGATTAAAATCAATTGTAGTCTCAGTTTGAATTTTATCTGTAATTAAATTTGTTATGCTTATCTCTTCATAAAACTTATTATGAAGTTTATATTTTTTTTCTATTGGAAGGGATAGGAAAATATAAAACTCATCATATTGAAAATGAAAGGTATCAATAATCGAATAGCAATAGATCAATTCTTTTTCCAAAAAAAAGGACTCGCCAATTGATGATGGTAATGGGAATAATTCGCTGTGGAAAACTTTACTACTTTTATTCCAACCTATCAACTTTCCATTAGGTGCATAAATTTCAATGGAAAAGTTATCATATTCCTTACGATTAATTTCTTTAATAAATGATTTAAATGTTTCATCGGAGCTGTTCAATTCAGATTGTAATCTGGACTTCAGAGTATTTGATGTTTTAATCAGGAAACCTTCTTTGACTTTAAACTCTGTAATTACAATACTCTGCATCTTATTTAATTCTTCGGCAACAAGAGTTTTCCAGTTTTCTTTGACATAATTAATATGACTCTCAGCAAGAATTCCAATAAGTAAAATAATGGCTAAAACAAAAAAGACGATGAAGAAAATTTTTCCATCGCCTTTTAGATATTTTTTCGAAATATTATTCTTCAGTTTATTGACAGTTGACTTATAATCCAATTTTCACCAATTCTTTTTAAAGAAACATATACCTGAGCTTTACTTCTTCTACCTTTGCTCTCAAAATAGAGCGTCCCTGTTGCATATGGATTATTTTCGAAGGAGCTAACCTGATTAAATTTAAATAATTGCACTTTGTAAATTTTGAAGAAATCTTCCAGAAGATAAAATGCCTGATTTGTGGTATAATATCCATTAATATTTCCCATTAGGCTAAAATAAGTTTTGGAATTAATGAATCTGGCTAATTTTATAACATCAGCATTTTTAATTGATTCTTCAATTTCTGAAATTAAAATTAGATTCGAATCTGAATTAGTGCCGGACTTGAAATTATGGATAAACTTTTCATTCTGAGCAACAATTCTAAAATTGTAAATTAAACAAATAGCTATAAACAGATATAATTTAATCATCTAACAACTTGAATAATTGTATTGTTAAAATAAATACTTACAAAATAAAATCTTAATCCATTTCTTTTGTTTGATTTAATTTTCTGCTTAAATATAATTTATTTCTTTCTCTATTTGGTTTTAGCATTGGTTCACCTTCCACTGTCTGATAAGCCCAATCAAAAACAATTCTATCTGGGGTAATATTTTTTATTCTGATTTTAGCATAGCGATTATTCCAAGTCCAAATTACGTATGTGTTGCCAACTTTTGCAATCTCATCTTTTGAAGTTGACCAGCCGGATGTAGGTGCAAATTGTATATCATAAATATCTATTGTTGGACCCATATCCTTAATGTCAGTATCGTCATACACAACTAAAAAATATGTGCCTTGATAATTTTCAAAAAAGAAATCAGCATCAAGGCTATTATAAGGAACGACGGAATATTTTGAGAATGAATAGCCGGAGTTGTTAGGAAATCTTCTAAAGTCAAAAATGCTCTGATTGAATCCCTCTGGTCTGGGAACTGCATAAATTACATCTTGACTTAACTCACTTTCATTACCATTATAATCGTACGCAGTAACTGCATAATAATATTTCACACCATTACTCATTCCATAATCAATGAAACTATTAGTGCCTGAAGATCCAATTAAAGTATATTTTCCATTATAAGAATAACTGTAGTAAATATTATATCCGGCAATATCATTTTCCGGATTTTGTCTCCAATAAAGATCAACTCTTTGATCTCCATTCAAAACTGTTATATTTTTTGGAGGTGACGGAGGAGTAAAATCTTCATAAGGGAAATTTATATTACAAGAATAAAAAATTATTGATGAGATTATTAAAAGATAAATGATAATTCTATTTTTCATGACGCACCTCGTTTTTATTATAAATCAACAAACGAAATGCCACTTTATTACCTGATTATTGTAAAAAAATCATATTATTAATTGGAGAAGTGTTTATTAAAATGAACATTTCTGCATATAATTAAAAATCAGGCAACGAATTCTCCATTCAAAAACATTCTCCCATTATTACAAATTCCTATAGATCTGCCAGTCAAAAGACGTTTATCAAATGGAGTGTTTTTTGATTTTGAGGCAAATTTTTCCTTATTCACTGTCCAAATCTCATCCAAATCCAGAATTGTAAACTCTGCTTTTTCCCCAACTTTAAATAATGGGATAGAAAGATTTATTATTTTTCTTGGATTAATAGAATACTTAAAAATTAATTCATCTATACTTAAAACTTTTTTGTGAACCAGCTCTGTCAGTGCAAGTCCGACAGATGTTTCTAATCCTACAATTCCACTTGGTGCATAGTCAAATTCAAGCTCCTTTTCTTCAGGAGAATGTGGAGCGTGATCAGAAGCAATGCAATCAATGGTACCATCTTTTAATGCTAATAAAATCTCTTCAATATCTTTTTGAGTTCTCAAAGGTGGATTGATCTTTAAATTAGTGTCATAAGTTTTCAAAGCTTCATCTGTTAAAGTAAAATGATGAGGAGTAACTTCAGCGGTAACATTGATGTTTTTACTCTTAGCCTCTCTTACCATTTTAACGGCATTTGCTGAACTTATATGAGCAATATGAACTCTTGCACCGGTATATTGTGCCATAAGAATGTCTCTCATAACAATTAAATCTTCGGAGACTGAAGGCAATGGAGGTAAACCAAATAAAGTTGAGTTAATTCCTTCATTCATTGACCCGAAAGCTAATGATTCATCTTCGCAATGCTCTATAATAGGTAAATCTATCATTTTTGAATATTCCATTGCACGTTTTAATATTGACGCAGTTTTTATAGCGACTCCGTCATCAGAAAAGGCAACTGCTCCAGCTTCTTTCAATTCAAGCATTGGAGTTAAAAACTCTCCTTTTCTGCCAACTGTTGCTGCTGCAACCGGGAAAACATTAACGATGTTATTTATTGACTTGTTTTTTATAAAATCTACAACCTCTGCAGAGTCAATTGTCGGCTCTGTATTTGGCATACAAGCCACAGCAGTAAAACCTCCTACGGCAGCAGCTTTACAACCACTTTCAATGGTTTCTTCATCTTCTCTACCCGGTTCTCGAAGGTGAACGTGAATATCAATAAAACCCGGAGTAATTACTTTTCCTGATAAATCAATAATTTTATTACTTCTTTCATCATAATCTAAATTTTGTCCAAATTCAGCAATTTTACCATCAACTAAAAGTATGTCAATTTTCTTTTCATTAAGTTTTTGCTCAGGATTTATAGCGGTAAGATTTTTTAATAAAATTTTCATAATAATTTCTAATTTAATGTTCCTAATAAATACAGAACTGCCATCCTGATTGCAACGCCGTTTGTTACCTGCTGAAGAATTACCTGATATGGTCCATCCGCAACATCAGATGCTAATTCTACTCCTCTGTTAATTGGCCCAGGATGCAAAATGAGTATATCTTTTTTATTTTTTTCCAGTCTCTCTGAATTAATGCCAAAATATTTTACATATTCTCTTATGGAAGGAAAATATTCTCTTGCTTTTCTTTCTAATTGAATTCTAAGCACATTCAATACATCATTTTCCTGAATAGCTTCATCAATACTATAAATTATATCAACTCCGAGTTCTTCAATTTGCTTTGGAATCATTGTGGAAGGTCCGCAAACTGATACTTTTGCTCCCATTGTTTTTAAAGCAAAAATGTTGGATAAAGCAACTCTGCTGTGAGCTATATCTCCGACAATGCAAACTTTCAGATTTTCTAATTTCCCAATCTTCTCTCGGATAGTGTAAAGATCCAACAACGCCTGAGTTGGATGCTCGTGGACTCCATCACCTGCATTGATAATGTTCGAATCACAAAGTTTTGTAAGCATCAAAGGAGTGCCAGCAACTGAATGTCTGATAACAATCATATCAACTTTCATTGCTTCAATATTTTTTACCGTATCCTTCAGAGATTCTCCTTTACTTACACTACTGGTTGAAACTGAGAAATTGACAGCATCTGCTGACAGCCTTTTTTCGGCTAATTCAAAAGAAATTCTTGTTCTTGTAGAATTTTCATAAAAGAGATTAACAACTGTTTTACCCTGAAGAGTAGGAACTCTTTTTATTGGTCTATCAAGGATTTCTTTGAAAGTATTTGCTGTATCTAAAATAAGTTGTATATCCTCTTTCGGAACATTTTGCATTCCTAATAAATGTCTGCTAGATAAAGGCATAATTCACCATTATTTATTATCCCTTTCAATTAAATAAATTGCGTCTTCTCCATCGACTTCTTCAACCTTTAATTTAATCTCTTCATTCTGAGAAGTGGGAATGTTTTTACCGACATAGTCAGCCCTGATAGGTAACTCTCGATGTCCTCTATCAACCAGAATGCAAAGTTGAATCGAACTAGGTCTTCCCAAGTCCATAATAGCGTTTAATGCTGATCTTACTGTACGACCAGTATAGAGTACGTCATCTACAAGTATCACGTCTTTTTCATTAACATCAAAAGTAATATCAGAGACAGAAACCTGAGGTTGTTTTATTCTGGTTCTAAAGTCATCTCTGTATAGAGTTACATCCAGAACTCCAAGTGGAAGATCAATTCCTTCAATTGCAATTAATTTTTCTCTTAGTCTTTTTGCCAGAAATTCGCCTCTGGTTCGCATTCCAATCAAAACTAAATTTTTCGAACCTTTATTTTTCTCGAGAATTTCGTGAGCAATTCTTACAAGAATTCTATCCAAGCCTTCTTTATCAGCTATTTTTGATTTTATTTTCATAAAAAAAATAACCTCAAAAGGGAAAAGTAATTTTTCCTTCTGAGGTTTCCAATTTTGTGATTAAATATAAAGATTTCAATCTTCCTTCTCCATCTCACCGAATGGAATTAAAGGTTTTAATAAAAAAAGGGAACTTTTTCAGTTCCCTTTTTAATAAAAATTATTTAACGTGAAATTCAATTCTTCTATTGTAGAATCTGGACTGTTCATCCATTTCTTTGAACAGAAGATTTCTCTTACCCATTCCGACTGTTGTTAATCTTGAAGCATCAACACCTTTAGCAACCAAGAATTTCTTAACAGCTTCAGCTCTTCTTAATGATAACTGATCATTATATTTATCTGAGCCGATTTGGTCTGTATGCCCTTGAATTTCAACTTTCACATCTGGATTTCTTAAGAGAATATCAGCTGCATTGTTAAGAATTGGGAATGCTTCTGGTCTTAAAGTAGCTTTATTGAAGTCAAAATTAACACCGATAAGAACCCATTTATCTGCCACCAGAGCTTTTGAGCTATGTTTCTTAATAAGCTCTTCAATTCTTCCGTAGTCAACTACTGTAGGCTCAGTTCTGTATCTTCTTACAATTTCTTCAATTCTGTCATAATCAATATTTGCATTCAAACCTTCATATAATTGGCAATAATTTGAAGGCTCGCCTTTGTCAAAATAATACTGTAAGCCTAAATCAAATCTCATCCAAGTATCATTAGTACCACCTAATAAACCATTGCCAGGACTGTAATAACCATCTAAAGCACTATGAGGAACTGTTGAGTACGAGAATTCTGTTTTTAATCTCCAGTCTTCCCCAAGATACCATTCAGCACCAAAACCTACATTGAACTGATAGTCAATTCTATCATTAGCAATAGTTTTACTTAAAGCACCTTCGAAAGATGAGTAATTAAGACCTAAACCAACACTTAAATAAGGAGAAATTGGTTCGCAAGGAACGAGATAATAAAGTAAATCAAAATCTCCAACTATAAGATTGTTTTTGAAGTAGTTCAGGTTTGGATTGTAATAGTGTGCTCTAACGTGATAATAACCACCTTTTAGTCTAAAACCAACGTGTTCTGAGAAATTTTTTTGTAAGGATAGAAATCCGCCGTAATTGTATTCAATTGGCTTAATTCCAGGATCTGTGCTGATAAGTCTTGGATAAGTAGCTCCAAAACCGAAAACCCACGCATCTTTTGTTAAAAAACCATATTTTGTGGTTTGCGCCATCAAACTAAAAGAGAGTAAAAAAACTCCCAGAGCAACAAGAGAATAGATTTTTTTCATATATACCTCTAAGATTTATTATTGGATTCGATTTTTGATACTGAAAAATATGTTTTCGGATTATAAAATCCAAATTGTGTAGATTTTTTTTGATTTTAAGTGATTATTGACACTAATTTGATAATTGCTGTCTCGGTTCTTAGTCTGGCAGATGAAAGATTAAAAATTCTATCGTTTTTCAAATATTCTAATTCTTTATTTGATAGCCCACCCTCAGGACCGAATAAAAAATAGTTGTTCTTTGTTGATATTATTAATTCTTTGTTAAATTTTACTTGAGATTCTAAATCAAATAAGAAAATTTCTCCGTCAGATATTACTAAATTAATCAAATCAGATAATGAACTATAAAAATCGAATTTTGGGAGATGCGTTCTAATTGATTGTTTCAAAGATTCAATCATAACTTTTTTTACTTTTTCTCCGTCAAATTTTGTTGCAATAGTTCTCTCTGATCTAAAAAAACAAAATCTGGTTATTCCTAATTCAACACATTTTTCTATTACGAACCTGAATCTATCTTTATTTTTTAATAATGGAATACAGATAAATAAATTTTCCGTTGTATTTGGAAAATATATCTTGTCTTTTATTTCTGAAATCAGTGAGTTGTTTTTTATTTGAACTATTCTTGTTTTAAATAAATTTCCAAAACCATCAGTAATAAGCAATTCGTCATTTAATCTCTTTCTGAAAACTTTAACGCAATGATTAAATTCATCAGATTCTAATTTTATTTCATTTCCACTAATTTCAGTAGAATAAAAAATTTCTATGTTAGAAAGATACTCCAAGGTCTATTATAAATTCTTTTTCTGATTTTTCATTAAATCCAAGTTCAAAACGAATAACATTATAGGGTAAAACAAGCAAACTAATTCCTATTCCAAAACCACTTAAAGAACTAGTGCTTTTATAAAAATCTCTAAAGACTGAGCCGTAATCAGCAAAAGTTTGCAGGTAAAGTGCAACTCTGTAAGAAAGTAGTTGTTTGGGAATAACCGGGATAAAACTAAGATCCAATTGCATTTCTTTGATCAAAGGATAATATAATTCTGCACTAATTGCCGCTAAATTTCTGTCTTCGATTCTTTTAAAGAAATTACCTCTTATTTTTTCTTCAGTACCAATTAAAGAATAATCATATTGAGGAACAATATCTCCAAATGTAAATCTTGATGATGTTCTAAACTTTATAAATAGATTATTAAATAATTTGGAATAATGTCTAAAATCAATTTTCATAGACTGATGATTTACACTATTTATTCCTAAGCCATTAAAGTTTGACCCTAAATAAAAGTATTCTCCTTCTCTTGGAAATTGCAATAAATCTCTATCATCAAATTCATATCCAATTCCTAATTGGGGATACCTGTCAATTTTTTCATTTCCGACTGTATAATTTGGGACTAGTTTCTCAAGCTCTAAATAATTGAATGAAAAGGTTAGAAATAATTTATTGAAAGGATTAATTCGTTTTCCCATTAGTAGAGATGTAAAAATTTGTTTGTAATTAAATTCGCTTCCATAATCAGACTCTGCTTTAATGCTTCTATTTTTGTTCTTTGAAAAAGAAGATGAGAATCTTAAAAAATAATCGCCTTCATTAGATAGATTGGGATTTATGTAAGTTATTCCAAACGACGGGTTATATCCAAAAGATATCGTTCCAAATATAGTTTCATTTCTACCGCGAAAATTTTTATAAACTAAATAAACTCCGTAGGATAATTTTTTATAATCTCTTTCTTTAATCTCAACAAACGGTAATGGGAAAACATACCAACTTTCCTCAACTTCAATTATTAGAATATTCCTAAAATCTTTTTTGGTATTTTCGATAGTAACTTTGTTAAATAACCCAAGGCTAAATATTCTTTCCCGATTAAACAAAAGTTCCTCATTGGTAATTTTATCTCCTAACTTAAAAGTTAATTCATTAAGTATAACAAAATCTTCAGTAATTTTATTACCAACAATAATTACGGAATCAACGACAAATGATTCTAACGGAATATTTGAAGCCGAGCCAGATGTTTGTGAAAAGATAGATATTGGGTAATAAATACTAATAAATGTAACTAAAAAAATCTTACTTAGAATAGAATCTCCTATAAATACATTTTGCTGTTAATATAATTAAATATAACTTTCAATTGGCAAACAACTACATACAAGATTTCTATCACCATAAGCATTATCTACTCTGCTAACTGAAGGCCAGAATTTATTTTCCTTACAAAACTCAAGGGGATAAGCAGCTTTTTCTCTGCTATAAGAGTATTTCCATTCATCTGAAATTAATGTCTTAAGAGTATGTGGAGCATTTTTCAGAACATTATCTGACTTATTAAATAAACCATTTTCTATTTCACCAATTTCATTTCTGATTGAAATCATAACTTCGCAAAATTTATCAAGTTCAGCTTTCGATTCACTTTCAGTGGGTTCAACCATAAGTGTTCCGGGAACTGGAAAAGAAACTGTTGGTGCGTGATAACCGTAATCCATCAATCTTTTAGCAATATCCTCAACTTCTACATTAGCGGATTGTTTAAAGGACCTCATATCAAAAATTAATTCGTGTGCTACTGTTTCATTAAGGCCTAAATATAAAGGCTTAAAGTATTCTTTAAGTTTATTCTTGATGTAATTTGCATTTACTATTGCTGCCTTTGTAGCGTTAGTTAATCCCTCACTTCCCATCATTTTAATATAACTGTGGGAGATTAAAAGTATTAAAGCACTTCCCCAAGGTGCTGCTGAAACTGCGGAGATAGATTTATCCTGATTGATATTTACAACAGAGTGTCCTGGAATAAATTTTTTAAGATGTTCAGCGACCGCAATTGGTCCCATCCCTGGTCCACCACCTCCGTGAGGAATACAAAAGGTTTTATGTAAATTTATATGACAAACATCTGCACCAATTAATGCGGGAGAAGTCAAACCAACCTGAGCGTTGAGGTTTGCACCATCCATATAAACTTGCCCACCACAATCGTGAACAATTTTACAAATTTCTTTGATTTTTTCTTCGAAGACCCCGTGTGTAGATGGATATGTAACCATCAGTGCTGCAAGTGTGTTTTTATGTTGTTCACTTTTTAGTTTAAAGTCATCAAGATCAATATTCCCATTTCCATCACAATTAACTATTACTACTTTCATCCCTGCCATAACAGCGCTTGCAGGATTGGTGCCGTGTGCTGAACTTGGTATTAAAACAACATTCCTCTGTGATTGCCCTATATCTTGTAAATATGCTTTGATAACAGCTAACCCTGTATACTCACCTTGAGCACCAGAATTTGGTTGAAGTGAAACCGCTGAAAATCCTGTAATATCCTCTAAATATTTTTCTAATTCCCGAAATATTTGTTGATATCCTTGAGTTTGTTCAATCGGAGCAAATGGATGTAAATCAGAAAATTCAGAGATTGTAACCCCGTGCATTTCCGTAGCAGCATTTAATTTCATCGTACAGGAACCAAGAGGAATCATAGAGTGAACAAGGGATAAATCTTTATTTTCCAATTTTTTTATGTATCTCATCATTTCGGTTTCAGAATGATAAGAATTGAATATGGGATGAGTTAAATATTCGCTTTTTCTAATAAGCTCTTCAGGAAATGAAGAAGTAACAATTACATCTTCTATGTCAATCTTTTTCGAAAATTCTGATTCAGAGCAATCTTTAAATATGTTAATAATGTTGTTAACATCATCTAATGTAGTTGTCTCTGAAAGTGATATTCCTATATTACCATCATCATAATATCTGAAATTAATCTCATTTTCAAGAGCCATCTGCTGAATAGATTTTTGTACCGACTTATCTAACTTTATTGTCAGAGTGTCAAAATAAAAACTATTCACTTGTGAAAAGCCAAGGCTATTTAATGAAAGCGAAAGGTATTTAGTTAAATTATTAATTCTTGAAGCAATTTTCCTTAGGTTTTCCGGACCGTGATAAACAGCATACATACCCGCCATAACGGCGAGCAATACCTGAGCAGTACAAATATTACTGGTAGCTTTTTCTCTTTTAATATGTTGTTCTCTTGTTTGAAGGGCCATTCTTAAGGCTCGATCACCTTTTGCATCAATTGATACTCCAATTATTCTACCCGGAATGCTTCTCTTAAATTCTTCTTTAGTTGAAAAATAGGCAGCGTGCGGACCACCATATCCCATAGGAATTCCAAATCTTTGAGTTGAACCAACCACACAATCTGCTCCATATTCTCCGGGTGGAGTAAGAAGAGTTAAACTTAAGATATCTGCAATTACAATCTTATTTAACGAACTTTCATCAGCTTTAGAAAAAAGATTTCTGTAATTATTGATTTCACCGATATTGGAAGGATACTGAACTATTAAAGCATAAAACTCATCATTAAATTCAATTGAGTTATGATCCCCAATAACAACTTCAATTCCTAAATGATTAGCTCTTGTTTTTAATACATCTATCGTCTGTGGAAAAATATCTTCTGAAACGAAAATTTTGTGAGAATTAGCTTTATCTTTTTTTCTCAAATTATGAAACATTATCATAGCCTCTGCTGCTGCAGTTCCTTCGTCTAATAGAGAGGCATTAGCTATAGGTAATCCTGTTAAATCAGATACCATTGTTTGAAAATTCAGGAGAGCTTCCAATCTCCCCTGAGCAATTTCTGCCTGATATGGTGTGTATTGAGTGTACCAACCAGGATTTTCAAGAATATTTCTTCTGATAACTGAGGGAGTTATTGTAGGATAGTAACCCATTCCGATATAAGATTTAAATACTTTATTCTTTTTTGCAATTTTATTTAGTTCATTAAGATATTCTTGTTCGGATAATGGCTCACCAATATTTAATGGTTTTGAACTTCTGATATTTGGGGGTATTGTATGGTCAATTAAGTCATCAACTGAATTGAAACCGCAGAATTTTGCCATTTCTTCAAGTTCTGATTTTGAGGGACCTATATGTCTATTTTCAAATTTGTCGGGATGAGATAAATAATTCATTATAATTCCAAAATTTATTAAATCTTATAATTGATAACACAAAATTACTGAGAAGAATTCAAGTTAAAAATTTATTTAAATGTCACCTGAATTTTGAGAGATAAATTAGAATTATTTATTTGAAGATAATTTTAATTAGATTTTTTGCAGCTTGTTGTTCAGCAGCCTTTTTATTTTTTCCAACTCCCACACCAGTTAATTTTTCCCCTACTTTAACCTGAACTGTAAATGTTCTATCGTGCTGCGGACCTTCCTCATTAAGAATTTTATAAACAGGTAAATCCAGTTTTTCTGACTGTGCGTATTCCAATAACTGACTTTTATAGTTTTGGTCAACAAGATATTCACCTGAGTCAATAAATGGCTTGATAAGAATCTTTTCAATGAACTTTTTGCACGCCTCCAAACCTAAATCAAGGAACAAGGCTCCAATTATTGCTTCAAAAGCATCGGACTGAATTGTTTTTATTCCCCGATCAGACTTATCGTTTAGAGTCTTATTCAAAATTAAAAATTCATTAAGCCTTAATTTTTCAGCACATTCAGATAGAGTATGACGATTAACTAACTTCGCTCTAACTTTAGTTAAAAACCCTTCGTCTTCTTCAGGGAACTTATCAAAAAGATAATTGGCAACAATCAGATTTAGAACAGCATCACCTAAAAATTCCAATCTTTCATTTGAACTATCGTTTTCGTCAATTTTCCCAAGATAGGATCGATGAATTAGTGCCTGAATGTAATATGATTTATCTATAAAGGAAAAACCGATTCTTTTTTCTAGCTCTGTAAGTTGTTTGTTGGTTAAAAACTTATCAGATAAAAATGAATTTTTAAATTTCTTCCGCTTTCTAAAAAGTACTTTTAAGCGGAAAAATATTCGAAACAATTCTACTCCTCAAATTTTTTGAAAAGCAGAGAGGCGTTATGTCCACCAAAACCGAATGTGTTACTAATTGCAGCATTGATTTTGATTGGAGTTGCTTTTAATGCAGAATAATTAAGATCACACTCGGGATCAGGATTTGTAAGATTTATAGTAGGTGGAACCAGATCATTTTGAATAGACAAAATGGTAGCAATAGCTTCTATGCCGCCTGCAGCACCGAGTAAATGTCCTGTCATAGATTTAGTTGAGTTAACTACAATTTTATAAGCGTGATCACCAAACAATGTTTTGATTGCAATTGTTTCGTTAACATCATTGTATGGTGTAGAAGTTCCGTGAGCATTGATATGGTTAATATCGTGAATAGATAATCCTGCATCATCAATAGCCATTTTCATAGACCTGACGGCTCCTTCACCGCCCGGAGCTGGAGCAGTAATATGATAGGCATCAGCGGTTAAGCCGATTCCACCGATCTCTGCAAGGATATTTGCACCACGATTTAAGGCGTGTTCTAATTCTTCAATGATCAATGTACCAGCGCCCTCTCCCATTACGAAACCATTTCTATCTTTGTCAAATGGACGAGATGCTTCCTTATATCGATCGTTCCAGGTGGAAAGAGCTTTCATTGCATTAAAACCACCAATTGACATTTCTGCAATTGCAGCTTCACTTCCTCCGCAAAGCATTATATCGGCAGTGCCGCGTTGAATAATCATAAAAGCATCAGCTATTGCGTGGGATGCAGTCGCACAAGCTGAAGTAGTTGCATAATTAGGACCCTTTAAACCGTATTTAATTGAGATCTGACCTGCCGCCAAATCAGCAATCATCATCGGAATAAAAAAGGGACTAATTGTTCCGGGATTTTTAGATTGAAAATACTTGAAGTGTTCGCTTTGTAAAGCGTCCATTCCTCCTATACCGCTGCCAAAGATTACACCGAATCTGTCTTTATTTACTTTTTCTAAATTGATTTGAGAAGATTCAATGGCTTCTTGAGCAGAGACAAGAGCATATTGAGTAAAAGGATCTGTTCTTTTGATACTCTTTTTTTCGAAATAATCTAATGGATTGAAATTTTTTATTTCAGCGGCAAATTTTGTATCAAAATTGGTTGTATCAAACTTCGTTATTAAATCAACACCATTTTCACCAGATATCAAAGCATTCCAATAATTTTTAACTCCAATTCCAATAGGAGTAACTGCTCCATACCCAGTAACAACTACCCTGCGTTTATGCATAAATCAATCTTTAAAGAGGAATAATAAAAGAGACTATCTTAGTAATTAAACCATTAAAGAAATTACTAAAGGATAGTCTCTAAAAGAAAATTTATGATATTTTGTTTTTGAGATAGTTTATAGCGTCACCAACTGTTCCAATTTTTTCTGCATCTTCATCCGGAATTTGAATGCTGAAGGCGCTTTCAAAACCCATTACTAATTCAACGATATCTAAAGAATCAGCGCCTAAATCATTAGTAAAAGATGCTTCCGGGGTAATTTGAGATTCTTCAACACCCAATTTGTCAATAATAATTTCTTTTACCTTTGCTTCTATATCCATTTTTTTCTCCTGTTATTTATGATGATTATTTTATTGTTTTTTGTTAATTATCAATTGTAAATTTAATAAAAATGAATTCTAATAAAAAAATTACATTGTTAATCCGCCATCTACCGCAATAACCTGTCCTGTAATATAATCCGCATCATTGCTGCATAAAAAAGCCACAACTTTAGCAACGTCTTCGGGAACACCCATTCTCTGCATTGGGACATTCTGCAGTAATTTTTTTCTTTGCTCTTCATTTAATTTCTTTGTCATATCAGTTTCAATAAAACCCGGAGCAATTGCATTTACTGTAATGCCTCTGGAAGCAACTTCACGGGCAACCGATTTTGTAAATCCAATTACTCCTGCTTTTGACGCTACATAATTTGCCTGCCCAGGATTTCCTATCAAACCGACAACAGAAGCAATGTTTATTATTCTTCCATATCTCTGACTAATCATAGGTCTTAAAACAGCTTTAGTGTAATTGAAAACTGATTTTAGATTTGTATTTATTACATCATCAAATTCTTTTTCAGACATTCTTATAAGCAGATTGTCACGCGTGATACCAACATTATTAACTAAAATGTCAACACCGCCTAATTTTTCAATAGCGGCATTTACAGTAGCCTGAGCTTCTTCAAACGAGGTAGCATCTGCTCTGAAAGCAAAAATATTTGTAGGGTCTGGAATTTCAGACATAACTTCTTCAGCACACTCATCGCAACTATTATAAACAAATGCAACATCAGAAAAGAGAACTCCGCAGCAACTTCTCGCAGCTAATTCTTTCACAATTGCTCTGCCTATTCCTCTTGTTCCACCGGTAACTATTGCACGTTTGTTTTTTCTTTCCATTACTTTAATACTCCATTTGTACTTAAAATTTCTTCTTTGAGCTTTAATAATTCTCTGAATCCTTCTTCACCAAAAAAATATTTTAATTCTTCCTGACAATGCTCAAAAATAGTAGTCTGAATATTCATTTTATTACACGTTTCAAGACGGTCAATATGTTCATCATCAATTGTTAAAGTATTTTCATAAACAGTCAAAGGAAACAGGACACAATAAATTGGTTTGTATTGCCATTTATGAACATTGTGTTCATTAGCAAGTCTTTGTAAAACACACAGACCATCTTTATCCAGAAAAGTACATTTACCGTTTATTATTTCAGTACCGACTGCAGTGCCTGATTCAAAGTCTTCATCATCCTGAGGTTCCTCAAACCAATCATCTGTTTTTTTTGATTGGGTGTAATCCATTAATGGAATTATTTCATCCTTTAACGACATTATTTTCTGATATTCTTTTAAGTCTGTATAAACACCATAATGACAGCATTCTCCTTTACAATTGCATCCGAATTTAAAGGTGAAAATCTTGGGATCTATTTTAATTCCGTTAATTGATTTTAATTCCATAAAAATTAAATGTAATTATAAACATCTTTATAAGTATCTATTCCAAAGCATTTTGCGTTCGGATTTATTCTTTTAACAAGCCCTTGAAGTACTTTGCCAGGTCCTATTTCATAAAATTCATCTATTCCGTCATCTGACATATTAAAAATAATTTCTTCCCAACGCACAGGAGCATTTAATTGTTCAAGTAATAATTTTTTAATTTTATTTTTGTCAGTAACTGGCTTTGCTGTTACATTTGTATAAACCGGAATTCTGGCATCATAAAAATTCGTTTGTTCAAGAGCATTTGCTAATCTGTCTGTTGCCGGCTCCATCAAAGGAGAATGAAAAGCACCACTGACAACTAATTCTTTTACAAGTTTTGCACCTTTTAATTTACATAATTCCATCGCCTTGTGAACACCATCTACAGAACCAGAAATTACAATCTGACCCGGTGAATTAAAGTTAGCACATTGCACGATTCCAACATCGGAAGCTTCTTTGCAAGCAGTATCAACTTCATCTGGTTTAAGACCAACAATAGCAGCCATTGTACCTTTCATAACTGTTCCGGCGTATTGCATTGCCAGGCCTCTTTGACGGACTAATTTAATAGCCTCATAAAATTGAATTACTCCTGCAGAGACGAGAGCTGAATATTCACCTAAAGAATGCCCTGCAACTGCATCTGGTCTCAGAGTACGAATAAGACTTGCAAGGACGACACTATGAAGAAAAATTGCTGGTTGTGTAAACTCTGTTTGTTTCAATTCTTCCTCAGGTCCATTAAACATTATATAAGAAAGATTAACTCCTAAGGCTTCATCGGCGGTTTTAATCATTTCTTTGGCTTCGACAGAATTATCGAATAAGTCTTTTGCCATTCCAACATATTGCGAACCTTGACCCGGGAATAAGAATGCTATTTTTGACATAAAATTTCCTAATCTATTGCCCAGACTAAATGTGAAGCTCCCCAAGTGTATCCGGCACCAAAAGCTGCAAGAATAAGGTTATCACCTTTTTTCAATTTTCCTGCACGATAGTATTCCGTAATACAAGAAGGAATTGTTGCTGCAGTTGTATTTCCATATCTGTCAATATTTATCATAACTTTATCTTTAGTAACTCCCATTCTTTCTGCTGTTGCATCAATAATTCTCATATTTGCCTGATGTGGGACAAGATATGCAACATCCTCTGATTTTAGTCCGCTCATTTCCATCACTTCAACTGAAACGTCAGCCATTCCTTTTACAGCAACTTTAAATACTGCCTTTCCATCCTGATAAATATAATGCCATTTTTTATCAATAGTATCGTGAGTAGATGGGTTCAAACTTCCGCCGCCAAGCATATGCAGGTAATCTTTTCCTGAACCATCAATCCGAAGAATAGAATTTTTCAAACCATAATTTAAATCTTCAGTTGGTTCCAATAAAAAAGCAGAGCCGGCATCTCCAAATAAGATGCAGGTATTTCTATCCGTATAATCTACTATTGAACTCATTTTATCTGCACCAATAACTAAAACTTTTTTGTACCTGCCACTTTCCACTAATGCAGCACCGCTCTGTAGTGCAAATAAAAATCCTGAACAGGCAGCAGATAAATCAAATCCCCAAACGTTCTTTAAACCAAGATTATATTGAACTATAGTTGCTGTTGCAGGAAAGAACATATCAGGAGTTACAGTTGCAACAATTAAAGCATCGATTTCATCTTTATTGATATTGTGTTTTTCTATTAAATCTTTGGCTGCTAAAGTTGCCAAATCACTTGTCGCACCATTTTCTAATATTCTTCTTTCTCTGATTCCGGTTCTGGTAAGTATCCATTCATCGTTTGTTTCGACAATTTTTTCGAAGTACTTATTATCAAGAATTTTTTCCGGGACATACATTCCAACTGCTGTAACTATTGCATTAAACTTTTTATTTAACATCTAATTTTTATCCTTTTTTTTATAATCTGAAATTGATCGCTGAATTTTTTCAACCAGTTTATGTTCAAACATCCTTTTGGCTTTTAATATCATATTTGTAATAGCCTTTGGAGTGCTTGAACCGTGCCCAATAATCGAAATACCGTTTATTCCTAAAAGTGGAACTCCTCCGTGTTCCTGATAATCCAGGCTTTTCAACGCCTTTTTTAATGTACCTTTAATTAACATAATTTTTATCGCATCGAATAAGTTTTGCTTGGCAGTTTGTTGAAGTAAATGCTTGAGTAATTTTGGAACTGATTCACCAAATTTTAATAAAATATTTCCAACAAAGCCATCACAAACAACAACATCAACTTGCTTGGTAAGTAGATCTCGTCCTTCAACATTCCCAATAAAATTAAGATTGGAGTTTTTTAACAAATCATAAGCCTCATTCGCAACTTCATTCCCTTTACCTTCTTCTTCTCCCATACTTAACAGACCAACTTTTGGATTTGAAATTCCATCAATTTCTTTTGCATAAATTGAACCCATTATTGCATACTCGAGTAAGTGAATTGCCTTTGCGTCTTTTCCAGCACCGACATCATATAAAGAACAATTTCCAAAAACATTGGGAAGCTGTGCCCCAATTGTAGGCCTTCCAACACCTTCAATTCTTCCGGTAATGAGAGTGGATGCAGCCATCATAGCTCCGGTATTTCCTGCGCTAACAAATGCATCTGCTTTTTTTTCTTTGACCATTCTTGCTCCAACAACAATAGACGAATCTGGTTTTGACTTTAAAGCACTTGTTGGAGATTCTCCCATTTCTATAATTTGATTTGTATGAATAATATTTTCTTTATTAAAGGAAATATTATTTTTATTCAGAACCGATAAAATTTCTTGTTCTTTTCCAACTAAGAATAATTCCGTGTTTTGAACTGAGGACAAAGCTGCAACAGTTCCAAGCACTGCATTTTCGGGAGCAAAATCGCCCCCCATTGCATCTACAGCAATTCTGCACTTTTGTTCTGAATCTGACCCTGCCATCAGAAAAGAGTTAATTAACTTTTAGGAACGAATACTGATCTTTTATCGTAGTAACCGCAAGATGGGCAAGCTTTGTGAGCTAATTTCATTTCTCCACAATTCGAACATTTACTTAACGTGGGAACAGAAGCTTTATAATGTGTTCTTCTTTTATCTCTACGGCTCTTAGACATTTTACGTTTCGGATTTGGCATTTCATCTATTCCTTTTTTTATTATTTAATTTATCTTTGTTTTCAATCAATGGTAACCAGACCGGATTTATTTCTTCTTTTTGGCATTTACATTCTTCAAAATTCAAATCCACACCACATCTCGGGCACAATCCTTTACAATCATCTTTACAAAGTTTTTTCATAGGAATTGAAAGAATCGCAAATTCCCTGACATCATTATTTAGACTAATTTTATCGGTCTCTCTGTTAATAAAAGTAACGTTAGTATCATCTGACTCTGATTCATCATTTTTCATCATATAAATCATCTTATAATCGCTTTTTATTTTTTTTTCGAATTTACAAGTACATCTATCGCATTCAAATTCAGCAAATAAATCAGAACAAACATCTGCTATTATCTGGTCAGAAAGTTTGTTTAAGATTACTTTCGTGCTGATTATACCATAAAATGGTTCTTTTAACTCGATATCCTCAACTTTTTCTAAAAAATCAAAAAAATGCTGCCCCAGACTTAAATTTGCAATTTTGATATCCATATCAAACTCTTACAAAAATTGGCTTCAAATATATGATTGCTATATATGATAATCAAAAAATAAATGATTTCTTATAATTCCGATAATTTGCAAAGATTATATGAATTAGCAAATAATTAATAGTCCAACTCATTTTCAATTTAGTTAAATTTGCATACAATTTTTAACAATCTACGAACTAATATATTTAGGGATTTAATATGCAGGAAGAAAAGCTCAGACTTGAAGATTTATTAAACAATACCGCTCTACCAGAAAAAGATGATAAAATAAATTCTGTTGCAATCATCGGTGCAGGAATTATGGGACAAGGAATTGCGCAAACAATCTCTTCTGCAGGAATAGAAGTAATTGTTATCGAAAAAACTCAGGAGAGATTAGAGTGGGCTAAAAATCAGCTTGCGGATAACATTGATAAAGAAATTAAACGTTGGGCAATGACTAATTCAGATAAAAAGGCAATTTTTAGCAGAATAACTTGGGAAGTAGATATTAACAAAATTAGTGACTGCGACCTGGTTATTGAAGCCGTAGATGAAGATTTTGATTTGAAAGTAAAAATATTTAAGGATATGGACTCCATTGCTAAAAAAGAGGCAATTTTTGTCTCAAATACCTCTACATTAAGCTTAACTAAAATTTCAGAGTCCACCAATAGAGCTGACAAAGTAATTGGAATTCACTTCTTAAATCCGGTCCCAAAAGTTACAGTTGTTGAAATCGTTAAATGTTTGCACACTTCTAACGACACTGTATCAAAAGTAAAAGAATTTGCACAAAAAATTGGTAAAACTCCTGTTGAGGTTTATGAATATCCCGGATTTGTCACAACCAGAGCAATAGTCCCTTTGCTAAATGAAGCAATGTATATTTTGCTTGAAGGAGTTGCAACCGCCAAAGATATTGACACCGCAATGAGATTAGGATATAATTTTCAATATGGTCCATTGGAAATGGCAGATATGATGGGACTTGATGAAGTTCTTGCCTGGATGGAAACTCTTTGGAAAACTTTGGGTGAACCACGATACAGAGCCTGCCCGATTCTCAGAAAGTTGGTAAGAGAACAAAAATTAGGTAGAAAGACTGGAGAAGGTTTCTATAAATACGACGAGTTCGGTAATAAAATTCAGTAAAAATTTTTTGAAGGATAATTAAATGAAAGTCTTAGTTTTAAATTGTGGCAGCTCATCAATAAAATATCAGTTTATAGATACAGATAAAAAATTTGCTCTTGCTAAAGGAATGGTTGATAGAATTGGGATGTCAGGAGCTGTTCTCTCTCAATCTCGATATGACGGAAATAAAATTAAAATCAGTGGTGAAATTCTTGACCACCAAATAGCTATCGAATACGTCCTTGCTGTCTTATTAAGTAAAAATCACGGAGTTATTGATGACAAAAAAGATATAGAAGCAGTAGGTCATCGGGTTGTACACGGTGGTGAAAGTTTTACAGGTTCTGTTTTTATTACTGATGAAGTGGTCAATGTTCTTCAGGAAAATATTGAATTAGCTCCGTTGCACAATCCACCAAACATTAAGGGTATTCAGGCAGTAACAAGGATTTTACCAGGTACTCCGCAAGTTGGAGTATTCGATACTGCTTTTCATTCTCATATGCCACCAAGCTCTTATTTATATGGAATTCCCTATGAGCTTTATAAAAAGCATAAGATAAGAAGATACGGATTTCACGGAACTTCTCATCTTTATGTTTCAAGAAAAGCAGCAGAAATGTTGAATAAAAAAATAGATTCTTTAAAAATAATTACTGCACATCTTGGTAATGGATGTAGTATGGCGGCAGTAAAGTATGGAGTATCAATTGATACAACAATGGGATTCACCCCTCTTGAAGGACTTTTGATGGGAACAAGATGTGGTGATTTGGACCCACAGGTAATTTTGTACGTGATGGGAAAAGAAGGACTTTCATTGAACGAAGCAGCAACAATGTTAAATAAACATAGCGGACTGATTGGAATTAGCGGTGAGAGCAGTGATATGAGAGAAATTTTAGCTGCTGTGAAAGATCAGCATACCCGTTCAAAATATGCGTTCGAGATTTTCTGTCAGAGAATCAAAAAATATGTTGGAGCTTATGCCGCTGAAATGGGAGGATTGGATGCTCTTGTTTTCACAGGTGGTATTGGTGAAAATGCAATTGAAGTAAGAGAAGAAGTTTGCAAGGATTTAGAATTCCTTGGAATTAAATTAGATGAACTTCGTAATTCAAGCAATGAAGAATTAATATCTGCCGATTCATCAACTGTTAAAGTATTCAGAATTCCAACTAATGAAGAATTAGTTATTGCTCTTGATACAGCAGAAATAGTAACAAATATGAAATAATAATATGGACTTAGGTTTAAAGGGAAAAACTGTTTTAGTCACTGCATCAAGCACCGGAATAGGCAAAGCTATTGCAGATGGTTTTGCAGCTGAAGGCGCAAATCTTGCAATTTGTTCACGATCAAAAGATAAACTAATTGAAGCAGCAGGCGATATAAAAAATAAATTCGGTCTCGAACCATTCTGGGGAGTTTGTGATCTGAATTCACGAAAAGATATCGAAACATTTTATAACGCTGTTGTTTCTAATGTTGGCAAAGTTGATATCTTAGTTAACAATTGTGGAGGACCGGTTCCCGGTTATTTTCTGGAACTACCTGAGGAATCCTGGGATGATGCTTACAAACAAGTTCTTTTGAGTGTTATAAGATTTATTCATTTAGTTCTTCCAGATATGATCAACACTCAATGGGGAAGAATTATAAATATTACATCAGTTGCAGTTAAACAACCGGTTCATAATCTGATTCTTTCAAATTCTTTAAGAGCTGCTGTAACAGGTCTGTCTAAAACTTTAAGTAATGAATTAGCAAATAAAAATATTACAGTTAATAATGTAGCACCTGGCTATACTTTAACTCACCGTTTATATGAATTAGCAGTAAATCGAGCTAAAACATCAGGTAAGTCACACGAAGAGATATTAACCGAAATGGCAAAGGATGTCCCAATGAATCGTTTGGGTGCACCCGAAGAAATAGCAGCGGTTGTAGTTTTCCTGGCTTCGAAACAAGCATCTTATATTACAGGGACTACTATCCAGGTTGATGGTGGTTCAATAAAATCAATTTTCTAATAGAAAAATTTTCCTCATAAATAGAGGACATTTAACGATGATAAAAAAAATTGAATTGATTATTCCTCCTGAAGAATTAAACAATCATAACTACATTCTTAAAAAATCAGCTTCATTACTTCATACGGAAGTTGAAAAAATCTCTGCGTTAATTCCAATCCGAAGATCAATTGATGCACGAAGCAGAAATGTCGTTTACAAAATAAGTTTTGATGTTTACTTAGATGAAAAGCCAAAAGAAGATAATTTTTTCATTGATTACAAGACAGTTTCAGAAAATAAAAAAGTTATAATTATTGGTTTTGGTCCAGCAGGAATGTTCTCTGCGTTGAGATTAATTGAACTTGGAATTAAACCGATAATTATTGAACGAGGTAAAGATGTAAGAAACCGGAGAAGAGATATCCGGGCAATTCATCAGGAGCATTTCGTTAATCCAGATTCTAATTATTGTTTTGGAGAAGGCGGCGCCGGCACTTTCAGCGACGGTAAGTTATACACCCGTTCTACAAAAAGAGGCGATGTAAAAAAAATTTTATCTGTATTAGTTCAACACGGAGCAAGTAAAGATATTTTGATTGATTCACATCCACATATTGGCTCAAACAAATTGCCAAAGATTGTTCAGCAAATCAGAGAAACGATAATTTCCTGTGGAGGCGAAATTCATTTTAATTCAAAAGTAACTGACTTTGTTTTGAATAATAATAAAATGCTCGGAGTTGTTGTTAATGATAATCAGGAATTTTCAGCCAATGCAATTATTTTAGCAACAGGACATTCAGCAAGAGATATTTATTATTTACTCCATCAAAGAAATATTCTTATTGAGCCGAAACCTTTTGCGATGGGAGTAAGAATTGAACATCCTCAAAAACTTATTGATGAAATTCAATATCACACTAAAAATAAACACGATAATCTGCCTGCAGCGAGTTACTCAATTGCCTGTAATGTGAACAATCGTGGAGTTTATTCATTCTGTATGTGTCCTGGTGGAATTATTGTCCCCGCCTCAACTTCAAACGATGAAATAGTAGTAAATGGAATGTCTGTTTCTCGCAGAGATTCACCGTTTGCTAATTCTGGATTAGTTGTAGAAATAAACGAGAGAGATTTTGCTCACTATGAGAAATATTATCCATTCAGTGCATTGCAGCTTCAGAAAGAAATTGAGCAAAAAGCTTTCTTAATAGCAAACCAGACCCAATCTGCTCCGGCACAAAGAGTTACTGATTTTGTTAAGAATAAAATTTCTGATTCACTGCCAAAATCATCTTACATAAGCGGATTAACATCTTACGACTTAAATCTTTTATTCCCTTCATTTATTAGTGAACGTTTGAAGAAATCACTTTTTATTTTCAACGATAAAATGAAAGGATATTATTCAGATGAGGCAATCATAGTTGCTCCGGAGTCAAGGACAAGTTCTGTTGTCAGAATTCCAAGAGATAAAACAACTTTTATGCATACAAAGATTGAAGCATTTTTCCCTTGTGGAGAAGGTGCGGGTTACGCAGGAGGAATTGTCTCTGCTGCTATTGATGGTGAGAATGTGGCGAATGCTGTTAAACAGTATTTGAGTTGAAAAAGTTAATTATTCATATCCAAAGGTAGTAATCAATAAACCGTTGCGGTTAAACTCTTTTCTTTTTTCTAATCGTCCATTATTATAAAATTCTTCTTTCATTAGAGAGCCGTTTTCAAAGTAAGTTTTTATCCAGCCATCAAGTTTTCCTTGAGAATAATTTTCAATTTTTTCTAATGCTCCACTGGCATAGTATGTCTGTCTCTTTCCTTTTCTCATTCCTTCTTCAATAAATTCTTCTGATTTCAAAACTCCGTTTTCGTGAAATGTTTTAAATTCACCATAGAGAGAATTATTATTATAAGTTGCAATTGAAGCAAGGTTGCCATTAGGATGATAAGTAATTTCCGTTCCGTTTTTAAGATTATTCTGAAAAATAGTTTCTGACCTCAACACTCCATTTTCAAAATAAGTTTTTTCATTTCCGATTTTAACTCCATTTAAATAATCACTGCTAACTTTAACAATTCCGTTTTCAAAGAATTGAAATGATCTTCCATTCAACACATTTTTTTTGTAATTCCATTGCTCTGACAGATAGCCAGATTCAAAATAAAATTTTGAAAAACCATTTTTGTTGTTATCAACATAATATGTTTCTTCTTTAATTCTGCCAGATTGAAAATAATCTCTTCTTAATTCCTCTTTGGACTCAATTTTACCCTTATAATCAAATCGTTCTCTGTTTATTAGTTCATCACCAATATATTTATCTCTCACTCTGAGATTACCAAGTTTATCATAAATCAGCACATCACCTTCGAGTTTGTCGTTAATGAAAAATGCTTCGAGAGCCAGTGATTTATCATTATGATAAACTCTTGTTTTTCCGTGAAGTTTTCCATCAACATATCTTCTTTCGACTTCAACATTTCCATTCTGATAAAAAATTCTGGTGATACCCTGCAATTGTCCGCCTGAATAATTCCACTCGCCTTGCTTTTCACCGGTTTTGTAATATGTATAAGTAATTCCTTCCAGCACACCGTTTGAATAATTTTGCTCTGCCCAAAGTTCGCCTGTTTCATAGTACCATCTTGATTTCCCTTGTCTTAATCCATTGCGATAGTTCCATTCAATTTGAACTTTTCCGTCCTCAAAGTACCAGATTGAAATTCCTTCTTCCAGTCCGTCTACAAAGTTCCACTCTTTCCAGAGTTTTCCACTTGGATAATATTCTCTGTACTTGCCATCAAGCTTTTCGTACCAATATTCTCCTTCAGTCTTTATTACTCCGTTTGGATAATAAGTTTTTCTGATCTCTTTGTTTTGAGGGTATAAAGATTGTATCAAAACTATGATAGAAAGAAAAATTAAAGCTAATCTCATAATGTAAAATTAGCCAATTCTTCTACCAATAATCCGGGCAATTTGCTTTATCTGATGCATCAAATCATCAAATTGCAGTGGAGTAATTGCCTGAGGTCCATCGGATAGTGCAGAAGATGGATTATTATGAATTTCAATCATTAGTAAGTCTGTATTTGCAGCAACTGCTGCTCTTGCCATTGCAGAGACTTTATTTCGATATCCGGTTGCGTGTGATGGATCACTGCAAACCGGAAGATGACTTTTTTCCTGAACAGTGGTGATTGCGGAAATATCAAAAGTAAATCTAAGGTTATTATCAAAAGTTCTTATTCCCCTCTCGCACAAAATAACATTAGGATTCCCGCCAGCGAGTAAGTATTCAGCAGACATTAACCACTCTTCAATAGTTGCTGACATTCCTCGTTTTAGTAAAACTGGTTTTTGAGTTTTCGATAGGATTTTCAACAGAGGATAGTTGTACATATTTCGGGAACCAACCTGAAAAATGTCTGTGTATTTCTCAATTAAATCAAACTGAGCAGTATCTATTATTTCAGTGACCATTAAAAGTTGATTTTCATTAGCAGCATTTCTGAGGAATTTAAGTCCATCTTCTCCTAATCCCTGAAATGAGTATGGAGAAGTTCGCGGCTTGAATGCTCCACCACGTAAAATTTTTGCTCCCGACTTTTTAACTATTTCTGCAAGTTGATGAATTTGCTCTTCACTTTCCACAGAGCAGGGACCAGCAATAATAATTATTTCCTCTCCGCCAATTTCAACATCTTTTAATTTAATTACAGTATTCTCAGGTTTAAATCTTCGACCAGCAAGTTTGTATGGCTCAGTTATCCTGAAAACATCAATAACACCATCTAAAACTTTTATTTTACGAATATCAAAACCTGGCTGCACTCCCAAAGCTCCTAATGTAATAAACTGATCTCCAGTGGATTGATGAACATCAAAACCATTATTATTCAACTCGTTTATGATTATTTCAAGTTTGTCTGGCGAAATATTTTTATCTACAACTACTATCAATTTTCTCTCCTTGTATCAGAATTTTTTCTCACCTGCTTTTATCTCAAAAGGAATTGAATCCTGACTTGTAGGAATAGGACAATTAAATAATTTGCTATATGCGCACAATGGATTTATAGCTCGGTTAAAATCAATTGTATATTCAAAATTTTCATCGGGATTTTTATTAAAGAATAAATATCTGCCATTCTCATAAGTCTCAATTCCGTTTGTAGCATCTTTAAACCAAAGATTATAAAATTCTCCGCCTTCAGGTAATTCAATTTTATATAAATTTAATTTAAATTCTTTTTTTCCAAAGCTAAGTAAAAAATATCCATAACGTAAATATTCTTTCGAATCTCCATGGGTTCCAAATATTTGTACAGTTTCCGGATTATCATATTTATAAAGTTTGGATTTAAAAATATATTCAGAGCTCGGTTCATAGAAACTTAAAGGTTTGAAGGTTATACTTGTATCTGCAAAGAAAGGAGAATTGACTCTGTCATATTCCATTCTCCAGTTTCTATCTTGTCTTTCTTCCTGAAGATTAATAATATAGATTTTATCCGGCTTTCCTTTTGAATTTTGGTCAGTACAAGTTGAACCAATAAATATTGCAGATAAAATTGTTACTGTAAGTGCTACTTTACTTTTCATCTATCTCCATTTTCTTTTTTAATTCACTTAATTTATTCAATGCCTCAAGAGGCGTTAAACTGTCAATTTCCATATTTTTAATTTCATTCCTGAATTTATCATCTACTACTTCAAACAAATTAATTTGGGTATCAGTTTCAGTCTTAATTTTCTTCAGTCGCTCTTTTTTAATTTCATAAGGAGTTAATTCTTTACTCTCAAGGTTATTGAGAATTTCTTTAGCACGATTAGTGACAAAAAGCGGTAAACCAGCCATCATTGCAACCTGAATTCCATAACTATGGTCAGCTTTGCCGGGATTTACTCTATGAAGAAAAATTACTTTGTCATCATATTCTCTGACTTCAACTTTATAATTTTTTATTCGAGGGAAAAGTTCTGCCATTTCGTTTAATTCATGATAATGAGTTGCAAAAAGAGTTTTTGCAGATAAATCAGGATTCTCGTGCAAATATTCTATTATTGCCCAGGCTATTGATATTCCGTCAAATGTGCTTGTTCCTCTTCCAATTTCATCAAGAAGAATCAGGCTTTTTGATGTCGCATTGTTAAGAATGTTTGCTGCTTCCTGCATTTCAACCAAGAATGTGCTTTCTCCTGATGAGATATTATCGCTTGCACCAACTCTTGTAAAAATTCTATCAACTATTCCTATAGTAGCTTTTTCGGCTGGGACAAAAGAACCAATTTGAGCAAGTAAAACGATTAGTCCAACCTGTCTCAGATAAACAGATTTTCCAGCCATATTAGGACCTGTTAGAAGAATAATTTGTTGATTCTCATTGTTTAACCTGCAGTCGTTTGGGGTAAATTTTTCTCCCGGAGGTAAAATTCTTTCTACTACTGGATGGCGTCCTTTTATAATATTGATTTCATTTCCTGAGTTTATTTCAGGCTTTACATAATTATATTTTTCAGCAATTTCAGCAAAGGATATCAATACATCCAGCATTCCAATAAGTTTAGCATTCTTTTGAATTTCTTCTGTCCTTTGAGCAACGAAAATTCTTACTTCGTTAAATAATTGATATTCAAGTGTGTTTATTCTTTCTTCAGCATTAAGTATTTTCTCTTCAAATTCTTTTAGCTCCGGTGTTATATATCTTTCAGAATTCACTAAAGTTTGTTTACGGATATAATTTTCAGGAATTTTGTTTTTGTGAGCATTTGATATTTCAATATAGTAACCAAAAACTTTATTAAAGTTTACTTTCAAAGAAGGTATTTGAGTTTTTTCTCTCTCACTTTGCTGAAGGTTTGCTAAAAAATCTTTTCCGTGAAATGCAATTTCACGCAGCTCATCAAGTTCAGGAGAATAACCATTTTTAATAATTCCACCTTCACTCAAACTTGCAGCGGGATTTTCCATAATTGCTTCAGAAATTTTAGAAACAACATCGGGTAATTCAGTCAAAGAATCAGCAATCTTCTTTAAGGTAATATCTGAAAAAACGGCAAGAGAATTTTTAATATTGGGAATTTTCACCAAAGAAGATTTTATTGCCATAACATCTCTTGCGTTAGCTCGTCCAGTGGAAATTTTCGAAATTATTCTTTCTAAATCACCAATCTCTTTCAGATTCTCAATAAGTTCTTTTCTTTTATTCTTTTTTTGAAATAATTCTTCAACAGCATTTTGCCTTTGTTTTATTGTTTGTTCATTTCGAAGAGGAGCCGATACCCAACTTTTTAATAATCTACCCCCCATTGCTGTATGAGTCTCATCTAAAACAGAAAGTAAAGAACCTTCTCTGCCTCCATCCTGCATAGAAGAAATTATTTCAAGATTTCTTTTAGTTGAATAATCCAGAATCATATATTCAGTTGGATTATAAATAGAAATCTTATTAATATGCGAGAGATTTACTTTTTGAGTATCCTGTAAATAATGCAAAACAACTCCGGCAGCGACCAAACCTACCGTTAGCCCCTCAATTCCAAAGCCTTTTAGTGTAACAGTGTTAAAATGATTTCTCAGAAGTTCTTTAGCAAAGTCCGGATTAAAAATCCAATCCTCAATCTTTGTTAACCTGAGTGAAGGGTTATTTCTTGAGACAAATTTTTCTAAAATTTCTTTGTCTTTCTTTTGATAAAGGATTTCAGAGGGGTTTATAAGTTGGATTTGTTCATTCAATTCTGAAAATCTGGATTCATAAACAAAAAAATCTCCTGTAGAAACATCAGAAAAAGAAATACCAACTAAATCATTATAAATAAATACGGCAGCTAAATAATTGTTTTTCTTATGATCGAGTAATTTATCAGAAAGAGTTACTCCGGGAGTGACAACTTCGACAACTTCCCTTTTCACGATTCCTTTTGCAAATTTTGGGTCTTCCATCTGCTCACAAATTGCAACCCGGTAACCCGATCGAACTAATTTTGGCAGATATGAATCTATTGCATGATGAGGAAAACCAGCCAATGGAACATCTCCTGCGGCTCCATTAGAACGTTTAGTTAAAGTTATCCCAAGGACTTTTGAAGCAATTTTTGCATCATCTTCAAATGTTTCAAAAAAATCACCTACCCTGAAGAACAAAATTGTATCAGGGTGTTCTGATTTAATCTTAAAATACTGCTTCATTAAAGGAGTTTGCTGCATAAACCTAATTTATATTGCGTCCAAAAATAACTTTGGCTGAATATAAATTCAATTTAAAATAAATTAAATGAATGATTAACAAATTTTGGTGAGTTTTTAAATCAAAAAAGGAGGCTTATTCAGCCTTCTTGAATTTGGTTTAATTTCCTGTTCTATATGAATAACCTTTAATTTCAGTTGCAGGGATAAAAGTATTAGCAACGTTTCTGCCAAGCATCAAATAAAAAATTATTGAATTGGCGCTGTAGGTAAGAGATTTTCTTATTTTTTTACATCCAGTATTAAATACCATCATTGAGATATTAAAAGGATCAAAAAAATCCGAAAAGATTTTTTTGTTTCATTTTAGAGCCTTTCAATTTGTGAAAAATTATATTTTATTACTTTACTATAAATAACTTGCCATTTGCTGGGAGTTTTCCAATCAAGAAAATCAGAATTAAATAAATATAATTCTTAATTCTTGAATGAATAATCTGGATTTTTAATTATATGACATCCCTCTCTACGATTACTATAAGTTATCCCCTGCCCACTTGAATTTTTGAAACCAGTTCTGGCTGTTATTTAATAATTACGTGGAGTTGCTTATTGATAAGTGGAGCAACATTAAAATTAAAAAAATTGATTATATGAATATTTAAGAAGTTATCTAATTAAGGAAGAAAAGGCTGTATCGAAACCCATTAAAAATCAGAATAAACAGATCAATTAACTAAATTTGAATAAACTGAATCTGCAAGAGACTAAAGTGCGTTACTAAAAATTTTTAGGATACAGCATATTGTGAGCGCGGGTGGGCTCGAACCACCGACCCTCCCGATTAAATCGGGATGCTCTATTTCTGATTTTCTATTTCCTTAAGGTACTTTATAGCGTAAGAAGGATTCTTAAAACTCTTTAACTTTCTCTCTAATTTTCT
>CALEBT010000035.1 GCA_937942875.1 uncultured Ignavibacterium sp.
AAAAAGCCGATAATATTTTTATCAACACACAGTGATGAAATTAAAATTAAGTGTTTGAATTTATTAAAAGAGTTAAATTATAATATTCACATTATTGGCAAAGGTTCTTTGGAAAAAGCTGATGAATTTATTTGTACCAGCTGAATAATAAAACACTGATGAAATATTCAAAAAATTATTATTATATTTATTTCAAATTACTATTATTAAAAATCCTGGAGGAATAAAGTGTACATACTTGGAATAAATGCATATCACGGAGACTCATCCGCCTGCCTTCTGAAGGACGGTAAAATAATAAATGCAATTGAGGAAGAAAGAATAAGAAGAATAAAACACTGGGCAGGTTTTCCATCGGAGGCGATAAAATTCTGTCTGGCAGATGCAGGCATCACCATAAAAGATGTTGATTACATAACTATAGGAAGAAATCCTTCTGCTCATCTTAAGAAAAAAATTTTCAGTTCTTTGAAGAAACTAATAAATTATAAGTTCATTAAAGACAGAGTAGCCAATATTAAAAAAGTAACATCTTTAAAGTCTGAACTCGCTAAAGGATTGGGTGTAAATGAAAAAGATATAAGAGCAGAAATAAAACACATCGAACACCACAGGAGTCATCTTGCATCTGCATTTTTTTCATCTCCATTTAAAGAAGCAGCTATTTTATCTGTTGACGGATTCGGTGACTTTTCCTCAACAATGATTGCAATTGGTAAAGACAATAAAATTGAAGTACTTGATTCAGTAACATATCCGCATTCATTAGGAATTTTTTACACAGCGTTTACACAGTTCCTTGGTTTTCCATACTACGGCGATGAATACAAAGTTATGGGTCTCTCGCCTTACGGTGAACCGAAGTATCTTGATAAAATGAAGGATATAGTAAGATTAAAGGAAGACGGACTTTTTGAAATTAATGAGGATTATTTCATACATTCTACTGAGGGTGTTGCGATGACCTGGGATAACGGTGCGCCTTTTCTGGGAAGAGTTTTCTCGGATAAAATGATTGAAATTTTTGGAAAACCCAGAGATAAAGATGAACCTTTGACACAATACCATAAAGATCTTGCAGCATCGGTACAACAGCATTGTGAAAATGTAATATTCCATTTACTTAACAATTTGCAACTCAGAACAGGATTAAAAAATATCTGCATCGCGGGTGGAGTCGCTCAAAATTCAGTAGCCAATGGTAAGATAAAATTGATGACTGCATTTGAAAATGTTTACATTCCTTCAGCCGGATATGATGCTGGCACTGCAGTAGGTTCAGCCCTATGGCTATATCATCAACTGCTTGGCAATGATAACAGAGTATTTGTCAGGGAAGCTTATCTTGGTGCACATTATACTAATGATGAAATTGAACAGGTATTGAAGGAAGCGAATATAAATTATACAAGATATAATAAAGATGAGGAAACTATAGAGCACACTGCAGAACTTCTGGCTAATGGTGCAGTAGTCGGATGGTTTCAGGGCAGAACTGAATTCGGACCAAGAGCTTTAGGAAATCGTTCTGTGCTCGTTCATCCCGGAAGACAGGATGCCAAGGATTTAATAAACTCTAAGATTAAAAGAAGAGAATCTTTCCGACCCTTCGCTCCATCAATATTACGGGAATATGTTAATGAATATTTTGAACAGGATGATGATGCGTTTTTTATGGAGAAGGTATTTTTAATAAAACCCGAAAAGAGAGCAGGACTGCCGGCTGTTACTCATGTTGACGGTAGTGGAAGATTACAAACTGTACATAAAGATGTTTCTCCAAAATATTATGCTTTGATTGATAGGTTTCGCGAAAAAACAGGATTACCTATATTACTTAACACATCATTCAATGAAAATGAACCGATTGTCAATCATCCGAAAGAAGCATTGGATTGCTTTTTAAGAACCGAAATGGATGCTTTAGTGATGGGTAATTTTGTTGTAACGAGAAAAGATATACAAGATAAAAGATAATAGTAAAAAGATTTAAGGTTTAGGCAAGATTCAAGTAAAATGATTGAAGGTTTAACTGGTCAAAAGTCGATTTGAAGATAAAATTAAAAAGAAAAAAAGCAGGTCAGGTTTTAACGAAAATTATTTGGGGAAGAATGAATAAAGATTTAAATGAACGACTTTTTAATTTTGCTGTCCCATTATTGAAGTTTTACCTAACTTATCTAAAACACCCGAGCTTAATGTTATCAGATGTCAGTTAGCTAAAAGCTTTACTCCATCAGGAGCAAATTACCCGACCTGCCAAGTATGAATAATGATTAGATTAAATTTGCTTTACAGAGTAAGTTAGATAATAGTTTCTTTGTTCGATATACAATAATCATAAAGAAAATGTTAGATGAACATAATAGAGGTAAAGTTAGATCTACAAGTGCCCGAAGACCTTTTGAAGTCGTTTATTACGAAGTGTATTATAACCAAAAAGATGCTTTACACTGAAAATATCTAAAAAGCTCCTATGGAAAAAAATATATCAAATCCGCACTTAAGAATTTTCTGGCAGGGTAGAGAAGCACAAGCTGGATCTTTAAAGTCTGATTTTAATAATAATGTTATAATTTCTTTACGAGAAATGCGTGAATCAAATTATTGGTTGAGAATTATAAAATCAACCATAGAAAATTTAAAGATATTAAAGTCCCATTTTATTTGAGTGAATACGTCCGGACAATTAAGAAAGATTTTGGGCTCAATAGTAACGAAAACAAATAAGAAATTAGTTACTTTATTTACGGTTGCTTGGTAATAAATTT
>CALEBT010000036.1 GCA_937942875.1 uncultured Ignavibacterium sp.
AGAATTAAACAATATGGGATTTGATATAGAAAGAAGAAATGAAAATGGAGAATTTGAATATGTTGGATTTTTAAGAGGAAAAGGAACAACATCAGAGTACACCAGTTATTCATTTGTAGATAAAGGATTAGATGCCGGAAAATATTATTATAGATTAAAGCAAAAAGATTATGATGGGAGCTATGATTATTCGAGACAAGTTGAAGTTAAAGTAACAAGCCCGATGGAATATTCACTTGAACAGAATTACCCCAATCCTTTTAATCCAAGTACGAAAATCACTTGGCAGTCGCCAGTCAGTGGTTGGCAAACATTAAAGGTATATGACGTGCTTGGAAATGAAGTAGCAACTTTGGTTGATGAATACAGAGAAGCTGGAAGGTATGAAATTGAATTCAGTTCAGTAGAGACTCGAAGCGGCGTGTCTCTGCCAAGCGGTTTATATTTCTATCAATTGCGTTCAGGGAATTTTACAGAAACAAAGAAGATGATATTGGCGAAATAAGGAAAGATTGATTGAATCAAAAGGTTAGAAACACTCAAAAAAAGTTGTTTTGATTTTAGGTATTCTTTTTATAAAAAAATGGAGACGCGAGAGTTAGATGCGTCTCCATTTAATTTTTCGTTTGTGGAAAAATTATTTAATCAACATCATTTTGCGAACTTTTGAGAAATCACCAACGGTTAATTTATAGAAATATGTTCCGCTTGGTAATTCACTTGCGTTAAAATTTACAGAGTAACTTCCAGCTTCTCTCCATTCGTTGACTAAAGTGGCAACCTCTACTCCCAGAACATTGTAAACTTTCAAAATCTGTTTTCCACTAATCGGAGATTGCCAACTAATAGTCGTGCTTGGGTTAAATGGATTTGGATAATTTTGACTTAATTCGAATTTATCAGGCATTACTTTCACATCATTGGAAGTTGGTGTATCAGGAGTTAATGTTAAGTTTAATTGTTTTTCGAAACTGTTTTGGCTATCGAAAGTTATTGTTCTGACACCATTACTGTAGTAACCAAATTTATCTGCGTAAATTGAATAACTAGTTAACTCAAATCCTTCAATCTGATAAAAACCGTTTTTGTCAGTTAATCCATAAGTGTAAACATTTGAATTTTCGTCCACAGCATAAATGAATGCTCCTTCAACAGGTCTGTTATTATTATCTTTAACATATCCACTTAGTTTAGCAAATCCAGGTGTTTGAATTGGTAAAACAGTAAAGTTAATATTTGTAATCAAGGAGGTTTCCGTGACAACTACAGAATCAGCTTCTCTCCAATTTAGAGTCTGACTTCCATCATATTTGAAAAAAGTAGCTTTATATCCTGATTTAGGAATTGCTAACAATATATATTCTCCTGGAGTCAGATTGCTGAATTGATAATTTCCTAATGTATCTGATGAAATGGTAATTCGTCTTGGATTAGGAAATTGGTTATTTTTTCTAAAAGCAGAAATAAATGATTCAACACCTTCATTATCTTCATTCTTTACTAATCCAGAAATTCCATTGTTATAAACTGGCTTTGGTGAGATTACAAAATTGATATTATTGATATTTCCATTAATCACAATTCTGTCTGCTTCAGCAAAAGTAAGTTTATCATTGTAAAATTCTGGTTGTAAACTAAAATCAATTGGATGACAGAAAACTACCACTGTATCATTTTCTCTGACTCGAACCGAATAGTTGCCTGATGAATCTGTAAAAGCGGTTCTACCTATTGCCGGATTGAAAAATGTATTGTTTCTGACGGGAATTACTGAAATTCTGGCTCTGATTGGTAATCCTCCATCTTTTGTAACATTTCCACTTAAAGTATAAGTTGTTGGTGGTACAATAGGAGCCAAACCTATGTTAAAATTAAGTGAGTCGCTGTTAGCAAAATTTAAAAGAGTTGCTTGTTGAATCGTATTTACATTATCGAAAAATTCTTTTTTATATCCCGGAGCAACCGTCATTAGATAATAATTACCCGCTGGAAATCTGAGTTTAAAGTTTCCAAGTGAATCTGTAAGAATAAATCTGTTTCCAAAGGAATTATGAGAAATCAATTCCACTCTGGCTCGTGGTAATGGATTATTATTAGTTTCATCAAAAACGCTACCTGTGATTACAGCCATTCCGATTTGTGGAGGTGTTACAGTTATTTCAACCATATTCGAAGGTAAACTTACTCCTGAAAAATTATAAGATACAACGTAGTATGTATAAGTTTGATTGAATACCACAGATCTGTCTAAAAAAGTTTTTTGAGATAAATTTGTAGCGATACGGACAAACTGAGTTGTATCTGAGATTGTTCCGATTTTCTTGTAAACTCTGAACTTCACATTAGCAGGACCTTGCCAATCAAGCTTAACTGCTTTTCCAACATTTTGAATAATTACCTGAGCAGTTAAATTGGAAGGTGGTTCAGGTTGTGCATTCAGGAAGGCGAGACCTAAAAGAAACATTATTGAGGTCAAAAACAGGTTCTTCATAAAATTCTCCTTTTTAATTTATTTAATTATGTTTTTTCAAAAACCAGTTATTTGACAAGTAATAATCTGATATGGTTTAATTCGTAAAGGATTTTCCTTTAAATTATAATCAGCAAAAAAATAGGATTATTTATGAAAAATATAATTTCATCACTACTAATAGTTATAGTCTTTTATTCCATCACGCTTTCACAACAAGTTGAGAGAAAAGAATTAGGAAACCTTGTTATTGAAAACATCCCTGAAATTCCTCAAAAGATTAAAGACAGAATGTTTCAATATCAAAGCACTCGCGGAGCTTCTTTCCAAGATTGGCTGTATAATGATGATAAAGGAATACTTATTTCCACACGTTTCGGAGAAACGGCACAAATTCATATGGTTGAAAAAGCTGGTGGAGCAAGAAAACAGATTACATTTTTTAATGAGCCAGTTGGTGGAGCAACTTTGTGTCCGGATAAAAGTAAAAATCTTTTCCTTTTTTCAAAAGACATTGGGGGAGGAGAATTTTACCAGATTTATTCTTTCGATTTGAACACAGGAAATTACAAAATCCTCACGGATGGTAAATCAAGTAATGGTGGTGCTAATTGGAATAACAAAGGAGATAAATTCTCTTACTTTTCAACCAAAAGAAATGGGAAAGACTGGGATATCTATATATTTGATTTAAATAAGGGCGATTCTGAAATGATTTTAAGTGAAGGTGGAGCTTGGACTGCAGTTGATTGGTCTCAGGATGACAGCAAACTTTTGGTCCGAAAAAGTATCTCCGCGAATGAAAGTTACTATTATGTTTTCGATTTAGCTTCTAAACAACTTACTCAGATAAATCCATCAGATGAAAAAATTTCTTACGGCTCTGCATTATTTTCCAAAGATGGAAAGGGTGTTTTTTATTCTTCTGATCAGAACAATGAGTTTAAGAAACTAAGATATTATGATTTATCAACCGGCAAAGAAAAAATCTTAACCGAAAAAATTGACTGGGACGTTGAAAGTATTCAATTAAACAAAAAAGGTGACAAACTTGCTTTCACAGTAAACGAAAATGGACTTTCAAAATTATACTTAATGAATACCAAAGATTTTAATTATACTCAAGTTAAATCTGTTCCCACTGGATTGATAGGGGGAGTTTCATTTAATTCAAAGGGAGATAAAATTGCTTTGACAATTAATACTTCAATTTCTCCATCTGATGTTTTTATTCTTGATGTAAAAACTCAGTCATTAGAAAGATGGACATACAGTGAAGTTGGCGGACTGAATTCTGATAATTTTATTATACCCGAATTAATTTTTTATGAAACTTTCGATCAGGTAGATGGAAAACCAAGAATGATTCCGGCTTTCATTTACAAACCAAAGGCAAAAGGACCTCACCCGGTTGTGATAGATATTCACGGTGGACCAGAAGGGCAGGCAAGACCTTCATTCAATCCCATAAATCAATATTATGCTCTCGAAATGGGAATTGCAGTTATCGAACCGAATGTTAGAGGTTCATCTGGTTACGGTAAAACTTATCTTGAATTAGACAATTGGTACAATCGTGAAAACTCTGTTAAAGATATTGGAAAATTAATTGAATGGATAGAAAAACAACCTGATCTTGACGCAAACAGAATAGCAGTTACTGGAGGCTCTTATGGTGGATATATGGTTCTTGCTTCTATGATTTATTTTAATGATAAACTCAGATGTGGAGTTGATATTGTTGGAATAAGCAATTTCGTAACATTCCTTAATAACACTCAGGATTATAGAAAAGACTTGCGCCGTGTTGAATATGGCGATGAACGAATTCCTGAAATGAGAGAATTTTTAATGCAGATCTCTCCAACAACGAATGCTCATAAAATTACAAAGCCATTATTTGTCGTTCAGGGTCTGAACGATCCAAGAGTCCCTTTTACAGAAGCAGAACAAATTGTTGAATCTGTCAGAAAAAACGGAACAGATGTTTGGTATTTATTAGCAAAGGATGAAGGACACGGTTTTAGAAAAAAATCTAACAGAGATTTTTATTTATGGTCAGAGGTTCTTTTTCTTGAGACTTTTCTATTAAACTAAGATATGTTTTACTTTAAAGGTCTCTTGAATAAAATTTAAGACAGTCATAAGATTAAATTTAATTAATTGATTTAACCTATGATATTTATTTCAGTTTAATGTATAAAGAACAAACAATCAGTATTAAAAATTTTTCAGAAGACGTTTCAGTTTCAAGACTGACTGCAATATGGGCATTCAGCGAATCAGCTTTTGGAGGAATTCTGCACGCTATATCAGTTCCTTTCAGAGGATTATTTATAAATGCTGCGTCGGTATTGATAATAACTTTAATGGCTATTAAATCATCAAGCAGACAGATTCTAAAATCAACTCTGATTGTAGTAATAATCAAAGCGTTAGTTAGTCCTCATTCACCGTTGACAGCGCATTTCGCTGTTTCAACTCAGGGACTGATTGGTTCTGTTTTATTCAGAACAAAAAGATTTTTCAGATTATCTGCTTTTATGCTTGGAAGCATTACATTATTACTTTCTGGAATTCAAAAAATAATTATTCTTACTTTGTTATTCGGTTATAATTTCTGGAAATCAATTGACATTTTCATCAAACAAATATCTAAGGAATTTTTTCAATTAGGAATTCCAAAAGATTATCAATTCGGGTATATTATCATTGGAATATATATTTCAATTCACTTAATCGCAGGATTTTTTATTGGTTATTATGCTGGTTTGCTTCCCAGAAAATTAAAATCTTTATCAGAAAGATTTTATAATCTTGAACCAAATTTGAATGATTTTTCATTCCCGAAGAAAATTAAAAAAAGCAGAAGAAAAAGTTGGATGCAAAGACCATCAGGGATAATTATTCTTACTGTTTTATTTTTAATTATGATTTACAGTTATTTCTTTCCTTACAAATCTGAAATCAAATCAATTGAGGTTTTGATAATGATTATCCGTGCATTTTCCCTGACTATTTTATGGTATTTTGTTATGGCACCTTTAATTAAAAAATTATACTCAAAGTTCATTTCAGCTAAAAAAAATCTTTACTCGGGAGAAGTGGATGAGATTGTAAACTTATTTCCAAAATTTAGAGAAATTGTTAGTTTTAGCTGGAATCAATCCAAACAAACTAAAGGGTTTAAAAGAATTAAGAATTTTTTATCAACATCTTTTTATTATTTATTATTTTGTAATCAGGAGGAAATATGACACTACCAAAACGTTTTGAAAGATTTCAATCAGAATATCCTGAAGTAGCAAAAGCGTATGAAGAATTGGGAAAAGCAGTTCACTCTGCAGGAACATTAGATGAAAAAAGCAGAGCACTGATCAAACTTGCTATTTCAGTTGGAGCAAGATTAGAAGGAGCAGTTCATTCTCATTGCCGAAAAGCTATTGATTTGGGGATTACCAAAGAAGAAATACGACAAACAGTTCTGCTTGCTCTTCCAACGATTGGATTGCCATCAACTATGGCAGCAATGAGTTGGGTGGATGATGTTTTAGATAATGTATAATGTAAAATTTATAATGAATAATTAAGAATTAACAATTTCTTAAATTCATTTTGAATTCAACATTTTACTCTTTTTAATTTACTCAATTGAAGAAGACATTAAAATCATAGTGCCTTCGAGACTTTGTGGCATTTGGCTTTAATCTATGAAAATTTTTTAATCAGTATCATCAGAATGCTTATTTGCTAAAATAATTTCTCGCAAAGACGCAAATAAATAAAATTTCATTTATCATTTAAAACTTAAAATTAAGAACTTCCTTTAACACTATGCTCTTTGCCCTATGCTATAAAAACATCCTCGCACCTGGTCCAACAGGCAAACCAAGAATAAACCAAATAATAAATAAAACTACCCAGATAATAAAGAACGTTACAGTATAAGGCAACATTGTAGCTATTAAAGTTCCAATTCCGGCTTTTGGATCATATTTACTTACAAATGCAATAATCAATGCGAAATATGACATCATCGGTGAAATGATATTTGTAACACTATCTCCAACTCTGTAAGCTGCCTGAACTAATTCAGGAGAATATCCGAGTAGCATAAACATTGGGATAAAAACCGGTGCCATTATCGCCCACTTTGCAGAAGCACTGCCAATAAACAGATTTATAAAAGCAGAGATTATTACAAAAGAGATTAGTAATGGAATCGGACCTAATCCAGAAGATTTAAGGAAATTTGCACCTTCAACTGCAACGATCATTCCCAGATTCGTCCAGTTAAAAAATGCAACGAACTGTGCTGCAAAAAATACCAATACAATGTAAGAGCCCAATGTTTCCATTGATTTGTTCATTCCTTTAACAACATCATTATCGTTTTTTATTGTTTTCGCACCAACTCCATAAGCAAGACCTGCAATAACACCACCTAAGAATATAAAAGCAACTATTCCACTTAAAAATGGAGATTTAAGAATTCCATTAGTTTTGGGGTCTCTTAAAAATCCACCATCCGGAACTATTCCAGCAAGAATAATTAATGAAAAAATCAACACAGCGATACCTGCATACCAAAGACCTCTTTTTTCATCTGAGGAAAGAGGTTTTATTTCTTCGGCTTCTACTGAACCCTGATATTTTCCAAGACGGGGAACAATTATCTTTTCAGTTACCCAGGTTCCTGCTGCGGCAATAAAAAAAGTAGAAACAAACATAAAATAGTAATTAGCTGCAGCATTGACTTCATATTTCATATCTATAATATGGGCTGCCTCCTGAGTTAATCCAGCCAAAAGGGGATCAATGGTGCCTAATAAAAGATTAGCACTATATCCACCGGAAACTCCGGCAAACGCTGCTGCCAATCCTGCAACTGGATGTCTGCCAGCTGCCAGGAAAATTATTGCAGATAACGGAACAAGTAATACATATCCAATTTCACTTGCAGTATTTGATAAAATGCCAGCAAACACAATTACAAAGGTTAAAAGTTTTTTGGGTGACTTGAGAACTAATAATCTTAAGACAGTTCCTATCAATCCGCTATGCTCAGCAACGGCAATTCCAAGTAAAGATACGAGAACAGTCCCAAGCGGAGCAAAAGCTGTGAAATTTGTAATGAGATTTAATATAATTCTGTGAAGTCCTTCAACGGAGAGTAAATTTACTGGTTTTATTTCTTTACCGGTTCCTGGGTGAATTACTGAAAAATCAAATTGACTGACAATCCAGGATAAAAATAAAACTGCTATTGCAAATCCGGCAAAAAGGGTTGTTGGATTTGGGAGTTTATTACCGACTTTTTCAATAATAGTTAAGAATTTATCAATATATTTGCTGTTAGTTTTATCCGGCATCAGATTTTTCCTTAAGCTTATTTTTAAAGATGAGTTAGTTGGATTGTAATATATAAAAAGAAGGTGAGTTAATAGAAAGATTTTTGTGCAAAATTTTAGTAATAAAAAAGGGAGAACATCAAGTATTCTCCCAAATTTTTAATTATTCATTATACATTATTCATTATACATTATTCATTATAAATTATTCATTATAAATTCCTTTAACATCCCTCTCTTTTCTTTTTCTTACCAGTTGGGGCAGTAGTTTTTTGAGTATTAACATCAGGAGTAGGAAGTTTAATCTGTTGTTTAATTTCTGAAACAGTTCCATCCGTTTGAGCTTCTCCGCCAAAATATTTTGCAACTTCTTTCATTTTCTCAAATTGTGCTAAATCCTCTTTACTTCCACTTGAAGGCGCTTTTGGAAAAAGGACTTTATCTTTCCAAGCCTCAAGACCACCATCAAGAATGTAAACTCCTTTATAATTTTTAGACTTTAGAATAAACCAACCTTGTGCGGCAGCAATATTATCATCAGAGAATAAAATTATTTTTTGATTTCTTAAAAGATCGGAAGATGGGATTTGCTTTAAAGGAATATTCCTTGCTCCCGGAATAGTATATTCATTAAATTTATCTTCAGAGCGAAGATCAATTAGTTCAAAATCAGATTTATTTTTGATTATCCAGTCTGCTAAATCGGTTACTGCAATTTTATCTGAGTTTCCAACTGTAGAAAGAGCAATATCTTTTTCATTTACTTTTAAGGTTGTTCCTCCATAAGGATTTCCTGCAAATATTGCAATCACACCCAATATTGCAGCAATTAAAGCAAGTTTTTTATTTAATGACAAATTTGACCAGAACTTTTTCATATAATTTCCTTTCCGGTTTTTGCAGCCATTTTTTTCTCACCCCATTCTGCAGCAGCAAATGCACCAATTGCCATTAAAACAACAAAAAATACTACCAAACCGTAAGGTAGATTAAAGTAAGCCGGAAGAGTAATTGTTCCCATATCACTTGAATTGAAAAAGCTTTCAATAGCGGGGAACATTTCACCAAACACAAAAATTCCAAAAATCATTCCGACAACAAAAACCATTGCATCAAGTTTCCCGGTTGCTACAGCAACCATTGAAGTTCCAGGGCAATATCCTCCAATTATAAAACCAAGCCCTGCAACTAATCCACCAACCGCCATTGGTAATAAATTTGTTGGAGTAAGATAAACAAGAGAAAGGTCAACAAAACCCATAACTGATAAAAAGTATAAGCCGAGCATTGCTGTAACAATAGCAGTGAACATTACTTTTAGAACTCTCATATTTGTGAAATAAAATTGAGAGGTTAAAATAGTGGCTTTTCCAAAGCCACCTTTTTCTAATGCGATACCAAAAGCAATTCCTATTACGAAAGCAATTATCAAACTGACATCTGCATTAAAGTAATCGAATTTATAAAATGGTGCGTTCATATCCATTGCCTCCTTATAAAATAAGCGGCTGCGTATCCGCCGACGAAAACCATCATCATAAATACCCAGCTGCCAAGATTTAATAATGCACCGCCTGTAAGTGCCTGACCGCTCATACAACCTCTTGCAAGTTTTGCTCCCCAACCAAGCAATGCGCCGCCAATGAATGCATAAACAAATCTCATTTTTGTTGAAATCCGCGGACCCTTTTCAACTCCTTTTTTCACACGATGGGATATTGTTCCGGAGAGAAATCCACCTGCTAATACTCCGAGTGTTTGAAATATCAGCCAGTCTTTTAGTGGGTTAGTTGAGGAATCACCTATGTATTCTGAATAAAAATTATTACCAACAGAATGTTCTGGTGCAATTGAATTAACAGTTACTGCAACTAAAGTTGAAAGAGCACCTGATGCACCAAGTCCTCTTCCCATTATCACGAATGCTGAAAGTAAGACTATTCCTAATCCAATCCCAACTAAATATGGATTTGAATAAGGTTTAGCCTGATGTTGTATTAGTTCCTCACCTTCATCTTTTTCAAAGGCTTGGGTTATCCATTTTGCTATTGAAGTCATTTACTTTTCTCCGTTAATTAAATTTTTTAATGAAAATGTGCATTAAACCAATGGCTGTACTGCCCGGCAGAAACAATTATAAATCTTAAAACTAATCCACCAACAATTACCATTATTGGTGCTATGGCAGTGTGTCTAATTTTATGATTTACTGCCAATAATTGAATTATCAGTGGAATAACAATTCCTAATCCAATTACAAAAACCCAAAAAGTTGGAGCATACGGACCAGTCAATAATAGTTGAGCTGCTTCAATATGAGGTCTTGCAGATGATAAAAATCCAAGAAAAATCATTACAAAAACAAATAATTCAACGACTAAAAATCCATTATCAGCTTTAGCAAGTAATTCGCTTTCAGCTTTATTTTTTGCAAAAAGATGAACGAAAGCAGCAGCTGCAGATAATCCGGAAACAAGAAATAATACCCAAAGGAGCGAAGTATTCCATAAAGGTCTTGATCCCATTGAACTAAGCAGTACACCAGTATAAGCTCCAAGCATCATTCCCAGAATCATATTTGAAATTCCAATAATTTTTATAAAAAACGGATGCTGATTAACTTTTCCTGACCATAGTGATAGTTTTGGGTATAATCTTAACATCCATAAAGATGGCTTCATCATAATATTTGCAATCAAAGCAGGATAAACTAAAATCAATATCCATGCGCCCCACGACATTGGTGATTTAATCTGAAAAGTAGTGTATAATCTCCAAACATAAGGTTTATGAGCTAAATCGAGAAATAAAGCAAACATTCCCAGACTTAAAAAGACAAGACTTATAAATGGAATTGAAAAACATGCACAGTTACTTTCCTTATGTCTTCCACTGAAAATAAAGTAACCGGAAATTATCATCATTCCTGCAACCAAACCTCCAAGGAAAAGATAAACAGGAATTTGCCATTCCCACATTGCCATAAAAGGATCAACGTGAGGATTGTTTCTTGTAGTTGTTAATTCAAGTAATTCATTCATACTAAAAATCCTTAAACTAAATAAAATATATTTGGTTTTGTCCCTGCATCAGGTAAGTTAACGTGCCATTTACGGGATTGTAAGAGTTTACTGACTTCACTATTCGGATCATCAAGATCGCCAAAATGCATACAATAAGTTGGACATACTTCAACGCAAGCTGGCTTTAATCCTTTTTCAACTCTGTGAATGCAGAAAGTACATTTATCAGCATATCCATCAGGATGAATATAACGCGCATCATAAGGGCAAGCTTCAACACAAGCTTTACAACCGATACATTTTTCGTGATCAACTAATACAACTCCACCAACATCGTGAATATGGCTTGCTCCTGTCGGGCAACAACTTACGCAAGGTGTTTCGGAACAATGATTACATCTTTCAGTTCGTATTTCCATATTGATAGTTGGAAATTTTCCTCGAGCCTCAGTTACAATCCAATCTCTGTTGTAACCTTCCGGAATATTGTTTTCAGTTTTGCATGCAATTACACAATCAGAGCAGCCTACACATTTAAGTGTGTCTATTACCATTCCGTATCTTGGCATGTTACACCTCCATCTCAAAAGTTACAAAGTTTACATTCATTCCTGTTCCTCCCATTAGTGGATCTGTTTTATATTGAGTAACAAGTTCTGCGTCACTAGCTCCAACTTTATAAGTGCTTCTGAGTTGTCTTGATTTTTGTCCAAATCCGTGAACCATATAAACACAATCCTGTCTTATTCTTTCTGTTGCCCGGACTTTAATAGGATCGCTGATTACTCCATCCTGGTTTTTTAATTTAATTTTGTCTCCGGTTTTTATTCCATATCTTTGAGCTAAGTCTGAATTTACCCAAAGTTCGTTCTCGGGGAATAAGTCTCTTAATAAAGCGTTTGATTGAGTTTTTGAAAAAGTATGAACAGGTGCTCTTCCAAATAATAATCTGAAATAACCGGCTGGTGGTTCAGGATGTTTTGTGTATTTTGGGACTGGATCAGAACCTGATTGTTCAAGCTGAGTAGAATAAAATTCTATTTTCCCTGATGGAGTTGCAAATTCTATTTCAGCTCCATCTTCTAAATAAATTGGTTTAGAAGGTCCTTTGATAATTCCTTCTTTTTTTAATTCATCAAGCGAAAGTCCTGCTGATTTTAATCTTGTGTCGAGATATTCTTCAATGTCTTTCCAGGGGAAATAGTGGCCAAGTCCTAATTTTTCAGCTAACTTTTTAGCCATCCACCAATTTGGTTTCTGATCATTAGGCGAATCAATTACAGGCTGACGAATGCCAACAAATCCTTCTTTGAAAGGCGAAGCATTTAAATCATCATATCTTTCCAAATAAACAGATTCAGGTAAAACAACATCAGCCCAACAAGCAATTTCACTTGGAACAACGTCAACAACAACCATCAAATCGAGATTTTGAATTGCCTTTATAGTTTCAGACTGATTCGGTAGAGCTTGAAGAAGATTTGTTCCATAAATAAACCAACCTTTTATTGGATATGGTTTTCCGGTTATCGTAGCTTCACGAATTCCTGTTGAAATCTGCTCACCAGTTGCAAAAGGATATTTATTATCAGGATTATGAACTGTTTCTTTCTCTTCAGGATAAGGTGGATATGGATATTTTGGAATTGAAAATGAATATGGAATATAGAAACCACCTTTTCTACCCCAACTACCTAAAAGAGCATTTAATAAAGCAATAGCTCTGCTTCTTTGAGCATCGTCTCCGTACCAGGTAACGTGCCTTCCGGGATGAACTAAAGTTGCGGGTTTATATCTTGCCATTTCTCGTGCAGTTTCTCTTATGATATCAGGGTCAATACCAGTTTCAACATAAGCCCATTCCGGAGTGTAATGAGAAACTTCAGAAGCAAATTTTTCAAATCCAAAACCGTGTTTATTTACATATTCAACATCGTATAATTTTTCATTTACAATCACAGACATCCACGCAAGCAGCAGAGCCATATCGGTTCCGGGTTTAATTGGCAGGTAGTATTTGGCTTTACTTGCTGCAACTGAAAATCTTGGGTCAACAACAATTATTGAAGCGTGTTTTTCAACTGCTCTTGAAAATTCCTGAACCTGTGTGTTATGCATATTTTCGCCAAGATGAGAACCAATTAAAACAATGCATTTAGCATTTTCAATATCAGTTCGTTCGGGAGAGCCGACAATATCACCAAAGGTTAATTCAAATCCGACCTCACGAGGTCCTCGACACTGAGCAAAGCTTGGCGCGGTTTCATTAGGAGTTCCATAAGCTCTCATAAGATGTTTGAAAAAGTTACCACCAATTCCGTGGGAAAATAAAGCCATAGCTTCTGGTCCATACTGTCCTTTGATTTTATTCATTTTATCAGCGATATAATTAAAGGCTTCATCCCAGGTTACTTCAATCCATTTCTCTTCACCTCTGAGATTTTTTCTTATTAACGGGGATTTAAGTCTATCTTTGTCAAAATAAGCACCTATGCCACCTGTTCCGCGGGGACACAATCTTCCATTACTTAGAGGATCTTTAGGATTACCTTCTAATTTCCAGAGTTCACCGTCTTTTACATAAGCCAACAGACCACATTTCCAGAAACATAAATCACAATAACTTGGAATTATCTGAAGTCCTTTTGGTTTTGAATAGCTTTCAGCAGCTTTAACTACTGTTTTGGATGCGCCGGCTAAAGCTGCAGCAGTTACAACTGTTGCTCCTGAAATTTTAAGAAATCTTCTTCTTGATATAGAATTCATTATAGACTCATTAATTTATTTCTTATAAAACTTTTTATACTTCCGCATTCACCGAAATTCTTATAAACAGAACATTCTCTGCAATTTTTTGTGGCACAGATTGTTGTTTCTCCTTTTAATGACCAGCAAGGTCCATTATGTTCTAAAAACGCCGGGCAATTATTCCTATCTTCATCGCTACATTTAATTACTTCCCAACAAGGCACCATTGAATAAATTGTTTTAATTCCATTTATGCTGATTTTTGCATCATTTATTGCAGAGCGAATACATTTAATTCTTTCGATATCAGATTTTGAATAAAGTCTGTGGTTGGAGGATTTTTTAAATGGAATTATCAAATTTTCTTTTTCATACATTCGAAGCGTATGAATAGAAATGTTGAGAAGTTTTGCTGCTTCTCTGATAGGATAAATTGGTTCGTCGTTATGAATTTCGTTTTGCATCAAAATTTTAGCAATAAAAATTGATATTTATAAATACCAACTTTACTGCCAGAAAAGAAAATGAGATTTTAGTATAATTTCGAGGTTTTTGACTGTTTTAATTTCAATTTTTTAGAAAATTGATATTTATAATTCTAAGATTTTAGAAAAGAATATTACTTTACCGTAGAACTTTGACATCAGCCCAATAAATAAAATTCTCTGATTGTTTGATTAACTAAGCTTGATTTTTATTCCATTCGTTTATCAATAAAACATTTTTTGCTTAGTCTTTTCAATACACTTTCGAAATCTATCAAACTTTCCTGCATAACATACGATTTTTCATCGTGGCAGTTCAGACAAGCTCCAACTAATAAAATTCGTTTTTGTTCTTCAACTGTAAAAGGTCTGGTGTAAGTTCTTGTAGTTGAAGTTTCGCCTCTTGTTTTCAAAAATCCGATCCACGCATCTTTGGGAAGATTGTCTTCTTTTCGTCTTTCAAAGTGAGGGATAAAATTTATTTTATTGATTAATCCATTCATTAAAGTTTTTTGAGAATCTGGAGCAAGTTCTGTTTTACGACTTTTAGTTCCATTACTAAAAGAAAAAGTCAATTCTCCTTTTCCGTAACCCAAAGCTAAAGGATTATTGTGACAGGATATGCAACTTCTTTCACCTTTAATGATTGTGTGAGAAAATGTTGGAGCAAAAAGTCTTTTGAAAATTTTCTTTCTCGGATTTTTGAGCTTATCAATTGTCAAAATCATTCCTGGGATGAAAGTATCAACAATCTCTTCTCCTGATTTATATTTTCTGATTCCAAGCACCGGATAATCAACATAAAAATCGCTTGGATATTCAACCCAACTACCAGTTATGTCTTTATTATCAAGCAAGTCATATCCTTCAAGTGTCGGGTCAAATTCAGTATGGCAGCCAGCGCAGTGAGTTACCCATTTAGAGTGACAACTCTGGCAATTTAATCTTTGGTGAGCTTTGTTTTCAGTACAAATTGGCTTAGGTGGATTTAGTTTCAACTTCTTACTCGTTGATTTTGTAACTAAATATTTTTCGTTTGATGACGTAACATAAGTGTTAATTAAAGGCGCATTTGATTTTTCAGTGATTAAAAATTTTTCGTTTTCTCTGTTAGATTTTCTTAAATCAACCATCTTTTTCGACTCTAAATCAAGTTGTTCATAACTGATTGTTTTGCTTTCTTTTGAGTGACAATCTGTGCATTGAACTTTTAATTGCTCATCCATATGCTGATATAGATTTCCATCGCCCATAATCTCTAAAGATAAGTGGCAATCAATACATTCCATACCTGCTATGTAGTGAACATCAGCTTCAGCTTTTTGAAAAACTCTTCCATCTGATAATTCTCTGTAGTTTTTATTATTCTTGACTTCTTCCCAATTTGATAGTGTTTCAAACCAACCCTCATAATTGGTTGAAATTCTGCCTGAGCGACTATGACATCCAAAACAATGGTTGTTGGAAACATTAAGATTTAACTGTGGATGAACTTTCGGAAAATTTTCTTTTTTATTCAGTGAGTTGAGATATTTATTTAATCCATTAAAAGCTTCTTTGCTATAGTTCAAGTGACAGGCATTACAACCACCACCACGTGATAGTTCGTCAATTGGTCCCCATTCTGTTTTAACATTTCCAAGATGACAGGATGCACAAAGATTTCTATTGTGATTATCTGCGTTTGATTGAGTTAATTCTTTTACGTTAAAATGACCTTCAGGTTTTTCAAGCTCATCGAAAGCGAAACGATTAACAGAAATAACTCCGCTCATAGTATTCATAATTGAATTATTATTCCGTTCTGGAATTCCCGGATGACAACCCACTACTCCGCAAGTTTTTTGAGCGTCTGATAAATTTCCGGGAATTAAAATCATTTCTTTGTGTGCCAAATCTTTGTTAATGGTGTTTGGATTTCCCAGATGGCAGGCATCGCATCCAACCTTTTCAGGTGAGTGAGCTTCTTCAAAACCATTCATTTCATCGTGACATTCTAAACATCCATTGAATGTTCTATTTATAAAATATTTTGAGCTGATATATTCCGCTGTAAGATGAACAATAATATAAAGTAAGCTTATTACAGTAAAATATTTAATAAAAATTTTCAATTTTAATTTTTAATTTAGTAAAACTAACTGTGTCTGATAGATAGTATATCCCCGTCTTTAACGATGTATTCTTTGCCTTCAAGTCTCCATTTACCAGTTTCTTTAGCTTTTGCGAACGAACCTGCTTCAATAAAATCATCATAGTGAACAACTTCTGCACGTATGAACTTTTTGAAAAAGTCTGTGTGAATTTCCCCGGCGGCTTCCTGAGCATTCATTCCTTTTCGAATTGTCCATGCTCTGCATTCATCTTCACCAACTGTAAAGAAAGATTGTAATCCGAGCAAATCGTACGCCTCTCTGATAAGTTTATCCAAAGCTGATTCTGTAATACCATAATCTTTCATAAAAACTTTAGCATCTTCATCTGATAAATCAACCAATTCCATTTCAATTTTTCCGGAGAAAAATAAGACTTTAGTATTATGTCCTGATTTCTTTTTAATAACTTGGTCAAGATATTTCTCAGCATCAGCAAGTTGAGACTCATCAAGGTTAAGTGCAATAAGCATTGGTTTAATTGAAAGTAGTTGATATGTTTTCAAGATTTGAAGCTCTTCTTTCGTAAAATGATGATATCTTAATGGAGTTTCTGATTGGAGTAAGTCGTTACATTTTTCAAGAATAGGAAGTTCTCTTTTCAGTTTCTCATCCTGAGTTTTTAATATCTGCTTTTTGATATTTTCAATTCTTTTTTCAATTACTGCTAAATCTGAAAGAATAAATTCTGTTTCAAATGTATTCAAATCTCTTAACATATCAATTGAACCATCAGGATGAGGAACTGATGGATTCTCAAACAATCTGACAACTTGAACAAGGGCATCGTTTGATTTCACCTTTGCCAAAAAATTTCCAGTAAACTGGGTTGAACCTGCGTCACCTTTCTGTAGCCCAACAACATCTACAGCATCAATAGTAGCATTAACTTTCTTTTTGGGATTAAAAATGGCTGTGAGCTTATCAAGTCTTTTATCCGGAACTTTAATAATTGCTTGATGAGATTCAGATTTGCCTATATCTGATTGTTCAAAATGAGTTTTAGTAATAGTTTGAAACAGAGTTGTTTTGCCAGAAAAAGGTAACCCAACAATTCCAATCTGCATTTATTCCTCTTAATTTTTTAAAGATCGAATTATTCAGTAACAAATGATGTGAAAATTTAATAATAAACTAAATCCAAATATACTATGATTTGGCATAGAGACTTTAAAGGTTATAATTTTATTAAAGCTAAACTATAACAAAACTACGTTTCTTAGTTTTATGTACAAACATACAAATAATCAACCCCGATGATTTTTAACAATTTTGATAATAAATAAAAATCTTCGGTCTTCTTAACTAAAATATTTGCTATATTTCAAATGAATAATTGATAATTTTGATGGAGGAATTATGAAACATTTTAAAGTATTTTCTTTAATTTTATTGACTATCTTTACATTATACTACTGTAGTACTGTTCCTATAACGGGTAGAAAACAGCTCAACATTATCCCTGCATCACAGATCAATGCTCTAAGCTTTCAGCAATATGATGAGTTCTTAAAATCGAATAAATTAAGCAATGATGCAAAGGCAACTGCTATGGTAAAAAAAGTTGGATTGAATATTAAAGCAGCAGTTGAGAGATATTTTGCTGAAAGAAATTGGAGCAAGCAACTCGAAGGTTATCAATGGGAATTTAATTTAATTGAAAGCGATGAAGTAAATGCGTGGTGTATGCCCGGTGGAAAAGTCGTTGTTTATACTGGAATACTTCCAATTACAAAAGATGAGACTGGTCTTGCAGTGGTTATGGGACACGAAATTGCTCACGCTATTGCACAACACGGCTCTGAAAGGATGAGTCAGGGACTTCTTCAACAACTTGGTGGAATGGCTTTAGATGTTGCACTTCAAAATGAACCCGCCGCTACTCGTCAGTTATTTATGACTGCTTATGGAATTGGTTCTACATTGGGAGTAATCTTACCATATAGCCGA
>CALEBT010000037.1 GCA_937942875.1 uncultured Ignavibacterium sp.
CACCAGAAGTATATTTAATAATTTCAGCTTTCTCTATTGTTATCAATCCACCGCTACGGGATTTTTCGAAAATTTCATTAATAACGGGAATAAAATTTTCTATTTTTTCTATCTCATCAACAATTTCAATTATCATTGGTAAATCCTCTGAAAGTCTTAAAATTTTAGAAGTGTGTATTTTACTTCTTCCGCCGTATCCCATTATTCCTTTATAAACTGTTGCTCCAGCCAAGCCATTCTCTCTTGCTTTCAAAACAATTTTTTCATAAACCGGGATACTTCCAGATTTATCATTTTCGCCGACAAATATTCTTAAAAGTTTTGCTTCTCCCTTAATTTTCATTTAATCACCTCAAACTAAATTAACTTTGATATTACAAAAGCGAGAAATATTCCCGACAAACATACAATTACGTTAAGAGCAATATTCAATGAAGCAAGCAGATACTCGCTGTCTCTAATAAGATTGAACGTTTCCAAGGAAAAAGTGGAAAATGTTGTAAATCCGCCACACAATCCAATAGTCAAAAAGAATCTTAATTGATTATTTAAAAGCTCTTTATCATCGAAAACAAAAATTATTATTCCTAGCAAAAAACTTCCCGATATGTTAACTGCTAATGTTCCAAAAGGAAATGTTATTGGCAGAAATCTGTAAACTGCGTTTGACAGCCAATATCTTAAAGCTCCACCAAGTGCTGAACCGAACATAACGAAAATCAAATTTTTCATAGTGTCTTAAAATTTATAGTGCAAAGATAGTAAAGCGGAATAATTGATTAAGACTTTTGAAAATTAAATCCCTAATAAAATTTTTGCTGTTGAAAAGTAAATCAATAATCCAGTAATATCAACAACGGTAGTAAGTGCCGGACTGGCAACAACAGCCGGGTCAAGTTTGAACCTTGAAGCAATAAGTGGTAGAAACGCTCCAATCAAAGTAGCTGTAATAACCTGCAATGATAATGCTAATGCAATTACAAATCCAATTTTCTCTAAATTGAACCCCTTTGGAATTTCAGAATTTGAAGAGAGAAATAATACTTTTAAATAGGAGAGTATCCCCAAAAGCAAGGCAAGTAAAACCGATATCTTAAATTCTTTCCAAATCACTTTGAATATATCCGCAAAAGAAATTTCCCTGAGTGCTAATGCTCGTACAACAACTGTAGCAGATTGACTACCTGTGTTACCACCTGTATCTGCAACCATAGGCATATACAATGCAAGAATCATAAGGTTGGCTAATGTTGCTTCAAAACTGTGAATAATCATTCCTGAAACTAAACCTAATGCAGCTAAGCTTACAATCCACACAGATCTGTTCTTAAAATGTTTGAAAGATGATGTCTTCAGATAAACACCGGCTTCGTGCGAACCAGCAATAGCCATAAGTTTTTCCATATCTTCAGTATGCTCTTGAGTAATAACATCAAGTGCGTCGTCGTGAGTTATTATTCCTACAAGAACATTATTTCCATTTACAACTGGTAATGCTATAAGATCATAAATCTGAATTTTTCTCGCAGCGGTTTCCTGATCTTCATCCACGTGAGCATAAATAATATCTTCGTGCATAATATCTTTAACCAAAGAATTAGGATTAGCCAATATTAAATCTGTGATGGAGACAAATCCAATCAATTGCCTTTTATCGTTAATAATATAGCTATAGTAAATTGTTTCTTTCTGAGGTGCTTCAAGTCTTATTCTGTTGATTGCTTCACTAACAGTAATGCTGTCCGGAATTGACACATATTCCGAAGTCATAATAGAGCCTGCGCTTCTCTCAGGATAAGAAGCAAGTCTTCTGATATCTTCTCTTTCAGCCTGAGCAAGAGCGGGGAGAATTAATTCCTGTTTTTCATCGGGAAATTTTTTGAATAAATCAACTCTATCGTCAGCAGGCATTTCTGTGAGAAGTTCTGCAAGTTTTTTACGGTCAAGTATTTCCGCAATTTCTGTCTGAAGATCTAAATCAAGATGTATAAATATTTCTGTTCTTCTTGTAAGGTCTAAACTTTCGAGGAATTTCCAAGCTTCCTGAGGTTCTACAGCTGAAATCAATTCTGCTATTTCAGCTGGATGCAATTCATCGCAGATTTCTCTGAATGTATTCCAGTCTTCTGATTTGATAAGTTCTTTTATTTCAGGATAGAGCAGTAAGTTTTTCATTGTTACCTCCGCAACATTTTCTCACGGAAGCAAACCAATGAAATACCGTTGGGTTATTTCCGTGGGAAAAAATAAATATTTTGAGTGAATATTTTCGCGCCAGGCTCGTCAGAGTCGTGCATATATTTCCTTAAATTATTAAAAAACCGCTGCAATTATAAGTTAATTTTTATAAAATCAAAAAATTTTTTAAGTCAAACTTGTTGATACTCTAATAATTCTTTAATTGCATTCTCAATTTTCTTTAATGCTTTATTTGGATTACTTAAAAATTCTTAGTTTCTTAATTAATCAAAGCTAATCCTGTATGATTCCAGAAATCTTTGTCTTGCTTCATTATAATCTTTCTGATCTGGAATTTCGTGTCTAACATTCCAGCCAAACGCTATGAAAAATTTATTTATAAAATCATTCCGGACATCAGCTTCAGGATATGACGACTCGAAATAATGTTTTTCATTTTCTTTGAAGTTTTTAACACGATTAGAAATTATCTTAACTGCAGATTGAAAATTACTCATCAGAGTTTTCTTAAAAAGAAATTTATTTAAGCAAAAATTAAATAATTGAGTTTGGAATTTTATATGATGCTGAAGTGAAAGAAATTGAACAAAAAGTAATGTTTGTTTTATGAACATATTTAAAATAACAAAACCAGCCTGATGGCTGGTTTTCTTTAGTAGCGGGGGCAGTCCCGACTTTGTCGGGATTGAACCTACAACCTTACTTCAACCCTTTTTCTTTCAACAATTTCTTTCCGTGACCACTCTTCATCCATCTCTCTCGTTTCAATGCCTCTTGTTTGTTATCAAATTCTTCAAAATAAATTGTTTTCCAATTCGTTCCTCTCTTTGTCCACTTTGATTTAATTCCTTTATTATGCTCAAAAATTCTTCTCTCTAAATTTTCAGTCATACCAGTATAATAGTATCCCTCTTCACTTTTTATAACATAGACATAATATTTCATTCCAAACCAGAATTTGTTTTTTGAACTAGTTTAAAATAACAAAACCAGCCTGATGGCTGGTTTTCTTTAGTAGCGGGGGCAGGACTTGAACCTACAACCTTCGGGTTATGAGCCCGACGAGCTACCAATTGCTCCACCCCGCGATATATAAATCAAAACATTTTAAGAACTCTTTTTACCCAACCAAGCTACTCTCACTGGGACTACACCCCGCAATATATAAAAACTAAAAATGTGGTGCGAATATAAATAAAACTTAAGGGCTAAGCAAACTCTTAACCATCTATATTATTAAAACTGGATGCTATTCCATCCAAAGCCTGAGACCTGACGTGAATTTCGTTTAGTTTCTGGATTAGTTTTAGTATAACTTTTCTTTTTTCATCAACGAGATCATTCAAAAATGTACTGACGTCCGGCATATTACATTCTCTAACAACACTTTCATAAAATTTCACCAAAGCTGTTTCACGTTTTAGTGCTTCACTAATAGTAGCGCAGGTATTTCTGCAGGCGTGTTGACAACTTACATCAATGTCATTCATAACTTACCTCGTAAGTATTTGTAAAATTTATTTATGCAAACTCTATAACGTTTGCTAATTCTTTACCTCTGTTTAGTGCCTGTTCGTTTATTGGAATCAGATTATATCTTCTCGGAGGTAAAGCTTTTTTAAGAGCATCAATTAAGGTTTCAATTTTTAATATTGGTCGTTTTGCAAGGAAAGCACCTGCAATAACCATATTAGCCACTTGTTTTGCCTGAAGTTTATCAGCTTCTTCAATAGCCGGAATAGATAAAACCTCTATGTCATTTCTGGTCGGCGGAGTTATAATAGTTGATGTTTCGTAAATCAATAGTCCACCAGGTTTAACAGACTTTTCAAATTTTTCCATCGAAGGCTGATTTAAAATTAATGCAGTATCGAATCTGGTTATTATTGGTGAGCTGATTCTTTTATCTGAAACAATAACTATACAATTAGCTGTACCACCTCTCATTTCAGGACCGTAAGAAGGCATCCAGCTTACTTCTTTCCCTTCAATCATTCCAGCATAGGCAATGAGTCTTCCCATAGAAAGGACACCCTGCCCACCAAAACCTGCAATAATTATTTCTTGTTCTTGTGTCATATTCAAAATCCTTAATTTTTATTCTTTTGGAACTTTAATATCCCCAACAGGATAATATGGAAACATATGTTCTTCAATATATTTTATTGATTCAACAGGAGTCATTTTCCATCCTGATGGGCAATTTGAAACAACTTCAACAAAACAGGTACCTTTTTTCAATTTCTGATATTGAAAAGATTTTGTCAAAGCTTTTTTCAGTTTTCTTACTGCATTCGGATTATGAACAGATTGTCTGGTTACGTAATATGCACCAGGAAGATTAGCAACCAATTCTGTCATTTTTAAAGGTGATCCAACTAAACTTACATCACGACCATAAGGAGAGGTGGAAGTAACCTGACCTGGTAAAGTAGTCGGAGCCATCTGACCCCCTGTCATTCCATAAATGCCATTGTTTATAAATACCATCAGAATATTCTCACCGCGATTAACAGTATGAATTGTTTCAGCCGTACCAATAGCTGCCAAGTCACCATCACCCTGATAAGAGAAAACATATTTATCAGGCAAAACTCTTTTAATTCCTGTAGCAACTGCACTGGCTCTGCCGTGAGCAGCTTCCTGCATATCAACATTCATATAATGATAAGCAAAAACTGAACAACCCACAGGTGCAACTCCAATAGTTTCTTCCTGTATTCCTAATTCTTCAACTACTTCCATCAACAATCTATGAACAACACTATGACCACAACCAGGACAGTAGTGAAAAGGGACATCATATAAAGCCTCTGTTGGTCGGCAATAAACCTCTTCGAGTTCTATTTCAGGTTCATCTAAATATAATTTTTCTGACATATCTCCTCCTATCCTACTACTTTTATATTTTCAAAATGATCTTCCAAACTCTGCAGAATTTCTTCCGGTGTGGGAATCATTCCGCCCATTCTGCCTTTGAAAAAAACAGGGACTTTACCATTTACAGCAAGCTTTACATCTTCAACCATTTGACCTGCATTCATTTCAACACTCATCATTAAGGCTACCTGATCTGCAAGTTCATTTAATCTTTTTGATGGGAATGGATATAAAGTAATTGGTCTTAATAAACCGATTTTAATTCCTTTTTCTCTTCCTAAATCAACCACTTTCTGACAAATTCTTGAAGATAAACCAAAAGCAACTAATAAAACTTCTGCATCTTCAGTGGATACTTCTTCAAATCTGACTTCGCTTTGCAACAATTCATATTTAGCTAAAAGTTCGTGATTAATTTGCTCCATTTTCTCTGGTTGAATATGTAAAGAAGTTATAACTCTCTGTTTTCCTCCTTTTGGTTTGCCACGAGTAGCCCAGTCAGGAATATTTTTTGGTAAAGAATTATCTTCAGGCAAATAAACTTTTTCCATCATTTGACCAAGTGCACCATCTGATAAAATCATAGCGGGATTTCTGTATTTCTCAGCAAGTTTGAAACCTTCGAACACAAAATCAGCCATTTCCTGCACCGAATTAGGAGCTAAAACAATTAGGCGATAATCTCCGTGTCCACCTCCCTTTGTGGCCTGGAAATAATCGCCTTGAGATGGTTGTATTGTGCCTAAGCCCGGCCCTCCGCGTACTACATTAACAACTAAACAAGGTAATTGTGCAGCTGCAATATAAGATAATCCTTCCTGCATCAAACTAATCCCCGGTGATGAAGATGAGGTCATAACTCTTGCCCCTGCTCCAGCTGCACCATACATCATATTAATCGAAGCGACTTCACTTTCGGCTTGTAATACAACTATATTTTTTTCTTTTCTGTTTGGGACTTCTCTCGTAAGATATTCAATTACTTCGGATTGAGGTGTAATAGGATATCCAAAATAAGCATCGATATTGGCTCTGATAGCAGCTTCTGCAAGCGCATCATTGCCTTTCATTAAACGTGGTTCATCATTTCTGATTTCTTTTTCCATAATGCTTCCTATTCAGTTGAAACTTTCTCTTTTTTTGCTTGTTTTACCTGACGATATACAGTTATAGCAGCTTCAGGGCAAACCAACGCACAGTTAGTACAGCCGGTGCAAACATTGTGGATTAACTCGACATATCTGTAACCTTTATCGTTAAAATGGGAAGACAATGCTAATGCATCCTGTGGGCAGGCTATTATGCAAAGCTCACAACCTTTGCATATTTTACCATCTATGGTAACATTTCCTTTAATCATAAAAAACCTCATTTATATATTTTAAATGGTTCACCAATGTTGATGCCACCAGGTAAATATGATAATTTTCAAGAAAAATGATTGTTAAACCAATGTTTTTCAGTTTTTGAAAAGCTGATTTTTAATTAATTCCTAAGTTTGAGAAGGAAAAATCGTGTAAACTGAAATGAAATTTTTAGAAAATTAGGACCGAGGCAATGACTTGGTTTGTTTGGCTGTTTACACAACGGTTATGGGAAAATATGAATTTTTGCCACTAAGGCACAAAGTCACAAAGGATTTAATTGATAGATTGCCTTGATAAGTTGATTAGCTTCCAATAAGTATATATTGAAATTTACTGTTATAGTTTTTAAGTTTAATAGAAAAAAGTATAAATAGATCTTTAAGCCAAAGTTCAACCACAGATGGAAAAGTGTCCTAATTCTTAATTGTTAATTTTTCATTGTTAATTCCTGATATAGTATTTTAACAATAACAATTAAAATAAAACCTATTCTATAAACACCCCCATTTTTCCAAACTTCTCTATTCGTGAATTCACTAACTTTTCGGGCTTAATTTTGACAAGATTGTCTAATTCTTCAATTAATGCAGATTTGAGAGTTTCTGCTATTTTTTTATGGTCTTTATGAGCTCCCCCTAATGGCTCTGGAATAATTCTGTCAATAATTCCCTGTTCAAGTAAATCAGGAGCGGTAAGTTTAAGTGCTTCTGCTGCCTGCTCTTTATATTCCCAGCTTCGCCATAAAATACTTGAGCAGGATTCCGGACTAATAACCGAATACCAGCAATTTTCCAGCATAAGGATTCTGTCGCCTACTCCAATCCCCAAAGCACCACCGCTTGCTCCCTCTCCGATAATTACAACAACTATTGGTACTTTCAGACGAGCCATTTCAAATAAATTACGTGCAATAGCTTCAGCCTGACCTCTTTCCTCCGCTTCAATTCCGGGATATGCACCCGGGGTGTCCAACATAGTAATTACAGGTTTGTTAAATTTTTCTGCTAATTTCATAAGTCGCAATGCTTTTCGATAACCCTCCGGATTCATCATTCCGAAATTTCGGAAAAGATTTGACTTGGTATCTCTTCCTTTTTGCTGCCCCATTATTACAACTTTATGATGACCAAGTTGTGCTAATCCACCGACTAAAGCTTTGTCATCCCTGAAAAGTCTGTCTCCGTGAAGCTCAACAAATGATTCACACATTGCATAAATGTAATCCAAGGTGTATGGTCTTTCGGGATGACGGGCAAGTTGCACTCTCTGCCATCTTGTAAGCCCTTTATAAACTTCCTCTTTAAGTTGTCTTACTTTTTCTTCAAGGCGAATAATATCTTTTTCAATATCGAGCTGATCGGAAATTGATCTCATTTCTTCAAGTTTTGATTCAAGCTCAATTATTGGTTTTTCAAAGTCTAAAATTGTTTTTGCCATATTATCAAACCTTATTAAACATTTTTTTGAATGATTTAGTTAATATTTCAATATCCATCCAGATATTTTGATTTTTAGCGTAATAGAAATCTAATTTTTGCTGATATTCTTCATCACCTTGTTCAAAATACCAAAATCCTGTCAGCCCTTTCTTACCAAGAAAAGTGTTATGCTCTGTTAAATTCTTTTTAGGACCTACAAGACTCAAATTCCCGATTAAAACCAAAGGTATCTTCAAAATGAAATCGGTAAAATCGGTTTTCTTTTTACTAATCTTGGTGTAGAAAAATATGAAAGGGTAAATGAAAATCAAAGAAATAAAAGATGTAATAAAATCGAAAGATCTTTTAATAATCTGCATTTTCAGGTCGGAAATATTGAATTTCACTTCAAAAAGCGGGATATCTTCAAGAATTGAAACTGCTGCTTTGCCAACAATAAAATCCTGATCATTTCCTACTACAAGAAACTCAACATTTTCTTTATTAAGTGCGGAAACAATCTGCATCATCCTATTATAAGACAAAGCTGATGATGAAAAAATTACTTCATCAATTTTATAATCACGAATTACTTTACTAATATTTTGCTCTGTTCCAAGAATTTCGAAAGAATTAATTTTTTCTCCTATCTGTTTGTAAGAATCTCCGATAATGCCGATGATATTTCTTAATTCGGTTTTTTTCTGTTTGATTTTATTAGCAAGCTGTTGTGAAGCGTAATCAGTACCAACAATTAATGTTCTTTTTTGTTTTTCAAATTCTGATTTGAATAAACCCTTAAATGCTAATTTTACAACCAAACGCCAGAGGGAAAGTGATATGAAAGCAAGTGCGTAAAGTATCAGTACAACAGCACGACTGAATGCAAATTGTTTGAAGAAAAAAGTAAGAGATGTAAGGACTGGAAAACTGAGAAATAAAGCAAATAAAACTTTGGATATTGATAAATTAGTTCTTCTGTAACATCCAACAAAAGCAGAAATAATAATATGAATTAAAGCCGGAACAGTATAAATTATAATCAAAGCTTCTTTTGAAAATCCTGCCCATTCTGGTTTGATGTTCATATAAAAGTGTTCAGCGAAATAAAGAGAAAGATTAAAAACCACATAATCCAAGCTGACACCTAATATTATTAACTTACTTTTTCCAAGGAAAGCAAATACTGTTCTTACAGCAATAGCAAATCGTAAAATCATTTCAACAATCAGTGAGCTGGAGAGATGTTTTTTAACAAATAAATGCATTGCCTGATAGAAAATTTTTGTTTCATCCAGACTGCTTCTTTTAGTGCTTTCACCCTTATAATGAATTATCTGAGTAGAATGGACATAAAATATTTTATAACCAGCTTTCTGAATTCTGTAGCAGAGGTCAAGGTCTTCTCCGTACATAAAAAACTGCTCGTCAAATCCACCGACTTTTTCATAGACTTCTTTTCGCATCATCATAAAAGAACCGGATATTGCATCAACTTCATAGGTTTGATTTTCATCAAGATAAGTCAGATTATAGCGGGCGAATAATTTACTTTTTGGGAAAATTGTACTTAGTCCGGTAACTTTTGTAAAGGCAGTCCAGGGTCCCGGAAAGCTTCTTCTGCAAGCGAGTTGCAAGGTCCCATCCGGATTAAGAATTTTACAACCCGCCATACCTGCTTCAGGATTTGCGTTAAAGAACTCAATCATTTTTGTGAATGTATCTTCTGCAACTAATGTGTCGGGATTAATTAACAGGATGAATTTGCCTTTTGCAATTTGTAAACCCTGATTATTTGCTTTACCAAAACCTAAATTGGTTTTATTATCAATAAGAATAATTTCAGGAAATTTTTCTTTTAACAGCTCAACACTTCCATCGTCGGAAGCATTATCAACAACTATAATTTCTGAAGAAAAATACTGAGCGGCTTTTTTGATAGAATCAATAAGATTTTTTAGGAACTCTTTTACATTATAATTTACTATAATGATTGAAAGGTCTATCATATTTTACAGAATTCCGAGAATACTTCTTAATCTTAATTTCCAGACCATAAATACTGCTTCATAAACGATTTTCTTTGACATTTTTGATTTACCTTTTGCTCTATCAGTAAATACGATTGGAATTTCTTTAATTCTGAACTTCTTTTTGAAAGCCTTGTAAGTCATCTCAATCTGGAAAGAATAACCATTAGATTTAACTTCATCGAGATTAATTGCCTTGAGAACTTCAATTCTGAAGCACTTGAAACCACCTGTAGTATCGTGAACAGGAAGTCCTGTAATTGTTCGTGTGTAAATACTTGCAAAATAACTTAGCAATAGTCTTCTCATAGGCCAGTTAAGAACTCTTACACCGTTAATATATCTGCTGCCAAGCACTAAATCAGCATCTTTTATTGCCTCGAGAAATGCAGGAATATCATTCGGATCGTGGGAAAAATCTGCATCCATCTCAAACACTAAGTCGTAATTGTGGTCAATAGCATACTTAAATCCCGCAATGTAAGCTGTTCCAAGTCCCATTTTACCTGGTCTTTTCAGAATTTTAATTCTGTTTTCAACTCGGCTTTTTTCTTCAACATACTTACCTGTATTATCAGGCGAATTATCATCAACAACAAGAATATCAATATTCTCATTCTGACTTAAAACAGCCGGAATAATTTTTCTGATATTTTCCAGCTCGTTATATGTCGGAATAATCACTAAAATTTTTTTATCAGCCATCTTTTTGATTGTATTTATTCAGTTATAATTCATAATAATTTGATAGTCAATCAATAGTCATTCAGTGGTCATTCAATAGTCATTCTATTGTCATTCAGTAGCTTTTTTACCAATTGATTTAATATAATTATTTAATTTTATAGCAAGATCATTTAATTCTTTATTTAACTTTTCAAAATCTTCTTCAGAAATCAATTTGCGGTTTTTTGCTTTAGATAACCAAGTTTTTGTCTCATATAAAGAGCCTCTTGCATAATAAGAAAATTGCTTTTCTTCTTTATACGAATATCTTCCAAAGCCTTCACTCAGGTTAGCTGAAATCGAATCACAAGCTCTCATCAATTGCTTCCCAACTGTATCTTTAGAAAAATAATCCCAATTATCGACTATTTCCCAAACTTTTTCTGAAATCTGCATAGAAATATTATAAACTCTTAAGTCCTCCAGATTCATTTTTATTTCTTCAAATTGGCGATTGAATGACTACTGAATGACAACAGAATGACTATCGAATTACTACTCATAATGACCCTTGCCAAATATCACAACAAATATAGTTCTGAAAAGTATTTTTAAGTCCATTCGGATAGACATATTTTCTATATAAAAAAGATCATATCGAAGTTTAATTTTTACATCTTCAATTGATTCATCATACTTGTGCTTGACTTGCGCCCAGCCGGTAATTCCAGGTCTAACTCTTAATCTTCTTTTGTAATAAGGAATTTCCTTTGAAAGTTTTTCAACAAAGTAAGGTCTTTCAGGACGAGGACCAACAATAGACATATCGCCTTTTAATACATTAATAAATTGAGGAATTTCATCAATTCGCAGTTTACGAATAATTTTTCCAATTCTTGTAACACGAGGGTCATCTTTCTGAGACCAAACAGGACCAGTAAGTTTTTCGGCATCTTTTTTCATAGAGCGAAATTTTATCATTTTAAAGATTTTCCCATTCTGTCCCATCCTTTCCTGAACAAAAAATATTGGTCCTTCACTATCTAATTTTATGGCTATTGATGTAAGAAGTACTATCGGAGATGACAAAATCAGAATTACTATTGAGAGGATTATATCAATAAATCTTTTTAGTTTTCTTTCCCATTCCGGCATCAAATCCGGCATAACATCAATTAAAGGGACTCCGTAAATCTGACTTGTTCTTGCTTGTCCACTTAATATTTCATATAAATCAGGAACAATTTTCAGCTTAACATTCTTATCATCGCATACAGGAATTATATCACCGATTATTTCGTGCTCATCTTCTTCTAAAGCGAGAATAATTTCCTGAGCATGATATTTATCAATCATTTCAGGTAGGGATTTAACAGTAGCCTCAACTTTAATGTCTTTGTACTCTTTATTCAAATCTTTTTCTTTAATTACACAAAAAGATTTTATGTCAATTCCGAGTGCTGGAGAATTTGAAACAGAGTCAATCACTTCAAATGCTTTTGGATTGAAACCAATAATTATTGCTCCTTTCCTTCCATAACCACGAATCAATAAATTTCGTTGAATACTTCTTATGATAACTCTTCCACTACCAACGAGGAAGACCAACATTCCCCAATAAATAAAAATGAGAATCCTTTTGTTAGAGGAGACATTATTAATGTAGTCGTCAAGAAAGATGAAGAAGAATAAAATAAATATTCCCACAAAAGTTGCTTTGAATAATGTCGAAATCTCATCAAATCTGGAAGATGCAAACCAGCTTTGATACATCCCGACAAAAGTAAAAATCAGCATCCAGTAGAAATAAAGGACGATCATTGGTAAGATGAATTCGGGTAAAATAATGATTTCGAACAGCCCCGATTCAACACGAAATGTGAAATAGATGATAAACGCAATGTTAATCATCAGAAAGTCAGTAACAAACAGAACTATGGTTTCTAATTTTCTCGACATCAGATTTTAATTCTGAAATTATATTTTTTGTAAATATAAAAAATTCCGAAAAAGTGCTTTAAGGATATGACCGAAAATAAATTCTTTTTTGTAATCCTCTGCTCGTGATGGATTATTCTGGTGAAAGGATAGTAATAAACTTTCCAACCTGCTTTCCAGATTCTCAGACAAAAATCAATATCTTCAGGACCATAAAAGATTTTGTCATCATACATTCCAATTTTATCTACGACATCTCTTCTGTAGAATTGACAGGCACCAATTAAATAATCTACTGTTTTAATTTCGTTATGATCCCAATCCCTCATTGTATGATATTTAAGAGTTTTAGAATTTTTAACTGATTCAATCCACTCTAATCTTCTGAATAAGAAAGCAAGAATAGTTGGAAATCTCTTACAGGAAGATTGAAGATTGAAATCCTTATCAACTAATTTACAACCTACAATTCCGGCGTCGGGGTTATTTTCCATAAAATCAAAAAGATGTTTGATGCTGTTATCAACCAATTCCATATCAGCATCGAGTATAAGAATATATTTACCTCTTGTTTCTCTTATTCCCTGATTTCGTGCTGGCGCAACTCCTCTGTTTTCAGGATTTTTTATCAATTTTACCTGAGGAAAATGTTTTTCAATCATCCCAGAAGTGCCATCCTGAGAATTATTGTCAATAACTATTACTTCAAAATTTATATCTTTTGTAAAAAGGTAAATAGTTTCTAAACATTTCTGAAGAAGATCCTTCATCTTCCATGAAATGATAACTACGGACACATCGGGAGTACTTATATAATTCATTTATTAAAATGATTTAATATTATTTGTGCAGACTTACGCCATCTGAAATTTTCAGCGATATTTTTTGCTCTTTCAATTTTTTGAATAACAACAGGATTGTTTTCTGTAATTAAATGGAAAGTTTCCACTATTTCGCAGATGTTATCTGGATTAACGGAAAATATTCCATCTTGTGAAAATTCCTTTATTGCTTCTGAATTAGATGAAACAACCGGAGTTCCTGCCGCCATTCCCTCCAAAACAGGCAATCCAAATCCTTCATAGGAAGATAAATATGCCAATGCAATTGAGCATTTATAAAGCAATGGCAATTCCTGTTCCGAAATGTAAGGCAAATGGATAACATTCTCTTTAATATTTAATTGTTCAATCAGTCGCACTAATTCATTTTCTTTCCAACTTATTCCGGATGTTATAGCGAGAAAATATTTTGAATCATTTTTATTTAAAAACTCAGCAAATGCAACAAATAATTTATCCAGATTTTTACCAGGTTCTACTGCACCAACATAAAGAAAATACTTTTCCGGAAGATTATATTTAAGCCTGAAATTCTGTTTATCTTCTTCTGAAAAACTTTTAAAGAATTTTTCATCAACAGCATTGTAAGTAACTACTATTTCCTTGCTTTCACCGAATTCCTTTATTAGCTCTTTTCTTGAAAAATTCGATACTGTAAAAACTGTATCTGATTTTTTTACAGCTAATTTTGTTATAAAAGCGACATATTTTCTTCGCAAAAATGGGTATTTATTTTTAATTCTCTTATAAGCTATATCGTGAATAGTTGTATAAAACTTACCATTATAAAATGCAGGAACTGCAACAGATGGAGTGAAAATAATGTCTGGTTTTAATTCTTTTAACTTGAAAGGGAAAATAAATTGTTCATAGAAAATTCGAGACGCAACTGAGTCTGGATTAAAATCAGCGAGAATAAAGATTACATTTGATTGATTGAATTGAAAATTAATTTTGCCTTTTTCCGAAATGAATAAGTAGTATTGATTTGTCTTATCAATTTCAACAAGTTCTGTAACTATTTTCTGAGCGTATCTTCCTGCTCCGGCCAATTTTTCCCTGAAAGGCAAAAGATTTACTGCAATTTTCATCAATCAATTAAATTATTTGAAATATTTTCCGGGCAATTTAAATATTTTAACAACTCTTTGAAGGCCTTAATTTTATCAATTGAAGTGCTTTTCGATTTAATACGAAATACCGACCAGAAAAGAATTTGAGATAAGAAATTCAGTCTTAATAAGAAAGTAAATAATTTGAATTTCAATTTTGTGTTATGCTTTTTCAGGAAAATCAGTTTTCCTTTATAAAACATTTTAGTAAAGAAATAGTAATTCTTTTTAGAGCCGACACTTCCAAGATGATTTACTTCTGTTTTATGAAAATATTTAACTTCATATCCGAGCACTTTAGCTCTTTTGCACAAATCCATTTCTTCAAAATAGAGAAAGAATTCCGGTGCAAAACCTGACAGCTTTTTGAACAAGTCTTTTCGTAAGATAATAGCAGAACCCATTACCCAATCAGCAGGAAAAGAACTTTTAGTAAAAATCGTTTTTAGTTTTACAATCATTGCTTCAAAAAATCTTCCAACTAAAAAAATATTTAACAACTCGAAAAATATGTTTGGAAAGTATCCTGCCGAGAAATCAAAAATCGAAGTCGAATTAACTTTTAATCCTGCGATAATATTACTTTGATAAATCTCCGGAACAACCCGTAAATTAAGTTGAGCAATCAAATCATTTTCGATAAGAGTATCTGGATTCAAAAAGAAAAGAATTTCTGCCTCAGCTTGTTCAGCAGCTTTATTACAAGCCTGACCAAAACCTAAATTGTATTCTGATTTAATAAATTTCAAATTTAATTGATTATTTGTTTTTAGTTCCCCGATTAAAGAGTGTAAAGAGTTTTCAGTTGAACCATTTTCAAAAAGAATCAACTCAAAGTCTTTTGGATTGCAGAATCTTAAAAGAGAATAAACACAATTTCTTACCTCGTCAGCAAGATTGTAGTTAATTATGATAATTGATATCATAAAATCAATTTGCCCTTGACATTTTTTCTGTAATCAAAGTATCCTCTAAGAATAAATTTAATTTTTAAGAACTTTTCCTTTTCAAAAAGAATAATCTTAAAGATATTATTTCTGATATTTCTTTTTTCCTTTTCGAAGTATTCCGGAAAGTGAGATAAATATTCATCTTTCAGGTAGAAATAATTTCTGATTTTATAATACCAGCGAAAAGGTTTATGATTAGGCGGGTAAACATATTTTCCTAAAAAAGATTTCCTCATCAGATTTGCTTCATTATGATTCAGGAAAGAGCTATTAATTCTTAAAATTTTATAATCATTTTTTCTTAATCTTAAACAATATTCTATATCAACATAATCAATAAAATAATCCTCTCTGAAAAATCCGATATTATCTACAACTTTAAGATTCAGAATATTACCAGAGGTCATAACATCCAGAATATCTTCATATTCTTTATTCGAAGGAGGATTAGTAAAAAATTTATTTTTATGAAACGGAGAATAGATTCCAATTTTATCATCCGGCTGAATTGATGATATGAGTTTTGCGAGCGAGTTAACCTCAAATTCACTGTCCTGATCTAATGTAAGCAGGTAATCAAATCCATCTGACAAAGCTTTTTTAATTCCAGTATTCAAAGCAGAGGCAATACCTAAATTTTCTCCGTTAAAAATATATTCAACTTTTTGCAGGTTTTGAAAATAATTTACTAATCCATCATTAACAGATTCAGAATTATCTACAAGGTATATTCTCTCAGTAAAAGGAATAATAGATTCTAACCTGGTCTTTATTTTTTCGTCAGGATTAAATAAAGTAATAACAGCAGATATTTTTTTTCTTTCATTCATTGGTATTATATGGTCCAAATCTGCCTTTTTTGAAATCCAAAAATCCTTTAAACATCATTATTATTTTTTTTATTCTTTGCTTTTCACAAACCATCATATCTAAAAACTCTCGCAAAAAATGAATAAAATCCTCTTTAACGTAATCAGGAAAAATTTGCTTGTATTTTTTATCAACGTATAATCTGTTCCGGGTACGATAGTAAATTCTAATCGGGTTGTGATTAGATGGATAAAAATTTATTCCCAAAAATCTTTTTGTTTCAGACTTTCCAAGTTTATGCAGGAGAACAGCACTACCGACTTTTTTTATTTGATAGCCAAATGATTTTAATTTTAAACAAAATTCGTGATCGACGTGATCTATAAACAATTTTGAATCAAATCCACCAACTCTTTGTGCAGCGGATATTCTTACAAGATTTCCACTTGTCATCGTGTACATAATATCAATGATTTTTTCTTCCATTTTGGTTTTGTGTTGCGACGGATCAAAATGTTCGGGAGTTACCAAAGCGATATTTTCATCTTTTGAAATAACATCATAAAGTTGTGCAACCATATTCTCGGTGACCGTGCTATCCTGATCTAAAGTCAGTAGAAATTTAAAGCCATCTTTTTCAGAAAGATTAATTGCAATGTTCAAAGCTTCTGCTATTCCAACATTTTTTTTCAATTGAACGTGAGAGACTTTCTTTTCATTTCTAAAAAACTCTTCAAGACTTTTATTTAAATCTTTATCAGAGTTATCTATCAAATAAATTTTGTCAACCTGATTTAAACAAGATTTAATATTTTCAATTAAACTTTCATCAGGATTATAGAGAATAACAGAAGCAGCGATATCACTAATCATTTTTTAACCCATATACTCGAAATTCTTTCAAGAAGAAATCTTCTTTCTTCATCAATCAGAACCATCTTCCAACTTATCAAAATAAAAAGAGCAATCAGTATCACAGATAAGATTATCTTTATCCATAAAAAATTTAATATAAACGGAACTGATAAGACTATCAGAATGGATGTAAATAATATTAGAAGCAGATTTTTTCCCAGTACTATACCGAACTTATAATAAGCAATTAAATAATTAATTACTGCATCAATACCTGCAGCTATCATCCAAAAGAAAGCTGCTCCATTTATTCCATAAATTCTGATAGACACATACATAAAAAAGACATAGATAGGCAACTCGATTAAGTTTAAAGTTGCTGGTATATTTGGCTTACCAATTCCCTGAAAAAAATTATTTGGGATTGAAGAAAGACTACTAAAAAGTATTCCGACAGAAAGAAACTGTAAAACCAGGCCACTTTCTCTTGCAAAATCCTGATCAAGCCATATACTTAAACCATCAAAAGAAAAGATAGTAATAAGAAGTACTATCGGATATATAAATATGAAAATAAATTTTGCTGATTTCTTAAGGAGGTCTCTCGATAAATTCGGATCAGATACATAGGAGGCAGAAAAAGCAGGAAATAAAACACCAACAAATGCAGTTGGAATAATTAATAGCTTTGTTATCATTTCGTATGGAGTTGAATAGAATGTTACTGCCGTTAAGGATAATAACGAGCTGATTAGAAATCTGTCAGAATATAAAATTATTGGTCCTACAATATTTACAATGGTTATCCAAATACTTATTCTAAATACAGGTTTAAGAATTTCTATTTTGAACAAAGGCGAGAAATTTTCAAGTAACTCTTTATTTGTCTTCAAAGCAGCAAATAGATAAAAAATCCAAACCAACAATCTTATCATTAAAAGACTAAAAACTATCCAGAACAAACTATCAACAATTAAAAAAACTATGTATGGAAGTACGAAGGTTGAAATTCCTAAAATAATTCTATAAAAATTAACCACACTGAATTTTTGATATGCTTCTAAAAATCCTCTTACTGACGTGGTTGTTGTAACAAGTGGCACGGATAAAACTATAAGATAAAATGTGCTTAATGCTTCTTCATAATTTAATTTTGATATGTTTATATAATCAGAAAGCAATGATGGAACTATTAATAAACCAATAAGCATTACTAAAATGGAAATCCAAAAAAGAAATATCAAAGAGTTCCAGAAAATCGCAGGTATTTGAGCATTATTTTTATTGCCAATTTTTTCAGAAATAACCTTTGTAACACTCTTTCCAATACCAAAATCGAAAAAGCTGAAATATCCAATCATTATCCAGGAAAGACTCAGCAATCCAAAACGTTCTTTACCTAAACCTGATATTAATGGAGGAATAAAAAATAATGCAAACAACATCGGGACAGTATATCCCAGAAGATTATAAAAAGTATTTTTTACCAACTTTTTATTTGAAAAATCAAAGTTATGTGCTGACTGAGCCAAGTGAGACTTCTGATTTTTTACTTTGTTTGCCTTTAACTATTTGAGCGATAATAAATACACTTAAAAGATTTAACGTCAAACTGATAATCCAGTAGCTGGTTCTGGTTATCATTACAAGAAAAGAAAAACCAATTATGATGTACAGATAAGATAAAATGACAAGTATATATAAACTGCCTTTTCTGACTAATCTGAACCAAAGATAGGTCATTAATAAACCGAGTAAATAAGGAAAGAGTAACAATCCAAATACATTAAAATCAGCGAACAGTTCTCTGATAAAAGTACCTGTGTTAACCCACATTGGAATAAAATATCCTTTTTGATATTGATTAGGTCTTTCAACAATATTGAGACGATCTAAAAAATTGTAAAGTGGCAGTAGTGAGTTTTGAGCAAACAGATTTCTTTCATCCTGTCGTTTTACAAATTCATTCAGAACTCCAAGATGAGCACTCAGGTAAAGATAAACAGATGGAGACAATATAATATTTCCCTCCAGTTCACGAAGTGTTTTTGAAGCACCCTGATATTGTTCGAAAGAAACCCGTGAAATTTTAACTACTGATGCAGCAAAAATCAATAAAGCAAGTAAAAAAGTAATTGAAATAGTTGCGTTAGGTTTCGAAAACTTAAATCTGTTTTTATCATTGATTGTAAGACAATGTCTGAAAAGCAAAAACACAAAAATGAATTCAAAAAGACCAAGCAATATTCCTGCTCTTCCGATAGTTGAAGTTTCTTTAATTATAATCCCAATAAAAGGTAAAATTGAAAGAAATGTAAACTTACCTTTATAAGCAGTATAAACAGCTCCCCAGAAAACTGCCACGTAACCGAAATTTGAGACGAAAGGAACCTGACCTTTAATTCCGCCCTCCTCTGTGTTCATTCTGTAAATCGTTAAAGCATTTAGAAAAACTTTGGGGATACTCCCGAACATATCCAGCAAGACCATCCAATGTTGAATTGCACCAGCGATTGATATAAAGCTGAATAAGAACAAGGAATACCTTACAACTTTTGAATCATCAGAGAAAATCTTATAAAACTCAAAATTTTTCTTTTCATCCGTCGATTCCTGAAAAGGAAAAAGTTTTTTAATACTTAAATATGTCAGCGTTCCGAGAATTAATGAGAGAAAAGTTGCGATTATAAATAGCCAGGTTGCAGTTACAATTTCTTTATAAGGTAGTAACCTGAGCTCATAAAGTAAAATCATTCCAGCCCAAATAAATGTGAAAAGAGATAAATGATTGAACCATCTCTTAAAAATATATTTACCAAGCAGAAAGGAAAGAAAAGCTAATGCAGGAATAATTATAAAAATCATTTGAAATTAAAACTTGACTTTATAAAAACTCAATAATTTGCTGTAAAAATTTTTTAATTTAATTTGAAGAGGATTTGAAAATTCGGTTCTCATTAAAGCCTGTTCACCAACGAAAACAAATGGAATCAGTAAAAATAATGCAAATAAAAAGATACCAATTACAATTATTGTTCTTTTGGGACCATCTTTTAGTTGAGGTGGTACTGCATTATCAATTACCATTACTGTAGGCACACTTTTCTGCTCTTCAACTTTAGCTTGTTCATACATTGGCATTACAAATTCCAGAATTGCTTGCTGAATTTCAACTTCTCGGAAAATTCTTAAATAACTTATAGCAATATCAGGCATATCCTTAAATGCATAAAGAATGTTAGACTTAGAACTTAATTCAGAAGAACTTTTTAATTCCTGAACTTTTTTCTTTAGTAAATTAACTTCCTGAATGGCAAGATTATACTGCGGTGAATTCTCTCCGTATTGCTGTTTTAAGAAGAAAGCTTCTATTTCTTTCTTCGTCAATTGAGTTTCAATTTCTGCAGCAGCTTTGAATGTTCCCTCTAATTGGTCCGGTACTGAAACAATTCCATACTTTCTTTGGAAATGGTAAAGAGAATCTTCTGCAACTCTCAAATCCTGAAGGTTTTTCAAATATCTCTGCTCAATAAATATTCTGTTATTCTTAGCCCGTTGAATATTTAAGATAATGTTCATACTATCAATCAGCCCAACAAAATAGTTAGATATTGCTGCGGCTACCTTAGGATCTTTATTTATTACACTGATTTCTATCATTCCATATTCATTAGGATCAGCCGATAAGTCTTTTCTGAATGCTTTAATAGTTTTATCAATGTTATTTTCTGAAATTTCATAATAATCAATCAAATTGAATTTTTTAATAACATCAGTCAATGCGGTTCGGCTATTTAAGATTCCAAGCAATACATCCTCTGAAGTTCCGGTAACTCCAAACAACTTCGAGCCCATTGACGATAACGATGATTTGCCGCTTAATAAACTTGTTAATCCTCCGAATGCTGATTGAGTATCAGGAGGGATCATAATTGTTGCAGTTGCCTTATACTTATTTGGAAGTAAAAGTACTATTGTTACAGTAATTATTGAGATAATTAATAGATTAATAATTAAGAATTTCTTCCACTTAAAAAGAACATAAAAATAATCTGAAATTGTTGATGTTTTTCCTTTTGTCTCTTCAATCATATTATTATTTCGGGTTTAGTTATGAATTATCAAACTTTTTAAGCTTTAATGACGCAGGACAATTTTACCAAAATAAAGTTTAGGTGAAAATTCCTGTTTGAAAAATAACAATATTATTTTTGATATTAAATTCAATAAAACTTGTGAGAATATTCAGTTGGCATATACTAAAATTGTCGAAAATTTATTAAAACTACTTGCTCTTCCTTTTATCTTTTTAATAAAGATTTATCAGCTTTTTATCTCTCCGCTATTTCCATCATCCTGCAGATTTGTTCCAACGTGTTCTGCTTATACAAAAGAGGCATTAGAAAAATATGGTTTGATAAAAGGATTATGGCTTGGAATTAAAAGAATTTCTAAGTGTCATCCTTGGGGAAAAAGCGGATATGATCCGGTTCCATAGGAATTAAATATGAGTGAAATTAAAAAAATATCATTCTTTAAAAGATTAGCTTTGATAATTAAATCGTTTTTCAAATTCTGGATTTATCTTTTTATAGCATCTGTTTTAGTGGTCTTTTTAATGAGATGGATAAATCCAATTTTTAGCTCAATTATGATTCAAAGGCAAATCGAAGCATTTCTTGAGGGAGAATTTAAGTTCATAAAAAATTCGTGGATTGACTATGATGATGTTTCCAAATACGTTCCTCTTGCCCTTATTTCTGCTGAAGACCAAAATTTCCCTGATCATTATGGCTTTGACTTTGAACAAATTAAAAAAGCATTAAAAGAAAACACGCATCGTAAAAGAATCAGAGGAGCAAGCACTATAAGTCAGCAATTATCAAAAAACCTTTTTCTCTGGGAAGGAAAATCATTCATTCGAAAAGGAGTTGAAGCGTATTTCACTTTATTGATTGAAACTCTCTGGGATAAGAAAAGAATAATAGAAGTTTATATGAATATAATAGAACTTGGAGATATGACATTTGGAGTTGCAAGTGCTTCTGAAAATTATCTTAAAAAAGACGCAAGTAAACTTTCTCCATCACAAGCTGCTTTGATTGCTTCAGTTTTACCTAACCCCAAAAGATTCCAGATTTCCCGACCTTCGGGATATGTTAGAGCCAGACAAAACTGGGTTTTGCGTCAAATGAATTCACTCGGTGGAATTGAATACTTGAAAAGTTTATAAAAAAAGCGGGCATTAAGCCCGCCTAATTTAACATCTAAAATTTAACACTAATCATTACTTCAAAACCATCATTTTCCTGACTGCTGAATAAGGTCCGGCTGTTAATTTGTAAACATAAATTCCACTTGATAATTCATTTGCATTAAATTCAACTTCGTATTTACCTGGCTCTTTATATTCATTGATAAGATTTGCTACTTCGTTACCCAATACATCATAAATTTTTAAGATCACCAATTGCTTATTACTTAGGGCATACTGAATTTTGGTCATAGGATTAAAAGGATTAGGATAATTTTGACTTAAGGCAAATTCTTTTGGAATTCCCAGCTCAACCTCGATTTCATTTGAATATTTAAAGGTACCATCACTATCAATTTGTTTTAATCTGTATCTCAGTTTATCTCCTATTGGATTTTCATCGGTAAATGAATATAGCTTTGTTGAGTTTGAATTTCCATTCCCCTGAACAAAACCAATTGTCTGCCAGTCAGGTCGTAGACACGAGGCATGCCTCGTCTCTACTATCATTCGTTCAATTTCAAAACCATAATTGTTAATTTCGTTAGCGGTTGACCAGTTCAAAATTACTTTCCCAGCATCAGTTTTTGCTGTAAGAAAAGTCAATTCTACGGGTAATGGATTACTATCATCTGAAGCTAATGCAAATTCTGAAAAACTCGTTAATCCAGACCATGTTACATTATCACCACTTATTGATGATGGTGTTCCAAGATTAACCCAGGAGTCTCCAATACCTGCTCTTCTCAATAATCTCAGTGTACTTTTATTACCAATTCCCGGGACAGAGCTTACATCTATTGTTAAAGAATAAGTCCCATCCATTGTACCTGAAAGCGTGACTACTTTCCAGTAAAATTGTGCAATATTTGTTAAGCCAGTTGGTAATGTACCACCCGCAGTAAATGGATATCTACTAACATTTAATTGTAAATCGTTTGAATTAGCAGAAGTAAATTGAACTGTAAACCAGGTAGAACCAAATGCTACTGGCGAGGTACTTCCTGCTGTAATTGTTTGAGTACTATTCGTTGTTGGATATGAAAATCTTACAATACGTGAAGAAAATTTTGTCTCACCTACCCACAACATATTATTATGATAAGCTAAAGTCGCTGGCAAGAACAAACGATTCTGACCTATCTGTGGAATATTTGAACTGCTGTTTGTTGCTTGCCCGATCACTTTCATATTTGTAGTGTTTGGGAAATCATTTATATCCTGCCATAAAAGAATTGTACTATAGTTTGTATTTGCAATT